>JAOTYW010000003.1 GCA_029861705.1 Flavobacteriaceae bacterium | reverse complement strand
TTTTCCAGGTATTTTCCAGTTAGCTATATCCCCGTTTTCAGCCACTTCCATGGCTCCTAAAATAGTGAGGTCTACATGCTGTCCCCTGATCATATTAAAGCTGGTAGCCGAATCAAAAAAAGAGGCTCCGGCCAAGGTCGTGATCGTTTGCTTGCCCGCGTTAATGATATCTGCATCTTCTTCCCCATCAAAGGGAAAAGGGCCCATACCCAGCACTCCGTTTTCACTTTGAAATTCAACCTGAATATCTTCTCTCACAAAATTGGCTACAAGGGTAGGAATACCAATTCCGAGGTTAACATAGTATCCGTCCTTAACCTCCCGTGCAATTCGCTTTGCTATACCATTTTTATCCAGCATACTTGCTATTCTTTTGGACGTACCGTTCGTTGCTCAATTCTCTTTTCATACCGGGCTCCCTGAAAAATTCGTTGAACGAATATTCCGGGAATATGAATCTGATTGGGATCAAGTGCGCCGGCAGGAACTAATTCTTCAACCTCAGCCACAGTGATTGTCGCTGCACCACACATACAAGGATTAAAATTGCGTGCAGTGCCCTTAAAGATAAGGTTGCCTGCTTCATCACCTTTCCAGGCCTTCACAAAAGCGAAATCGGCCTTATAGGCAGGTTCCAGGACGTACATTTTACCGTTAAATTCACGAGTTTCTTTTCCTTCGGCTACTTCAGTGCCAAATCCGGCAGGTGTGTAAAAGGCAGGAAAACCTCCCTGGGCAGCGCGACACTTTTCAGCCAAAGTGCCTTGAGGAGTTAGCTCTACTTCCAGTTCACCACTTAGCATTTGTCGTTCAAATTCATCGTTCTCTCCAACATAGGAAGAGATCATTTTTTTTATTTGGTGATTTTGAAGCAGGAAGCCCAAGCCGAAATCATCCACCCCTGCATTATTGCTAATGCATGTAATGTCTTTTATACCCAAGCGGACCAATTCACCAATTGCATTTTCAGGGATTCCGCATAATCCGAAGCCACCCAGCATGAAGGTCATACTATCTTCAACCCCTTGCAGTGCCTCCGACACGTTTTTGACAGTCTTATTTATCATAGCTTATAATGCGAAGTTAAAAATCCAGATCTTCAAGGTCATCTTCGAGCTTCTCTTTTTTTTCTGCATCTTCCTCTATCAGCGAGCAATCTACACGAATACTTAAAGAACCCGGCTTAGTGAACTCCCCTTTAGAGACTCCTAATTCCTCTATTTCATAATTCTTTTGCATATATAAGGCCCAAATAGGTAAAGCCATCGAAGCTCCCTGGCCATATGCAATTGATTTAAAATGCGTCGCCCGATCATCACCTCCTACCCAAACACCTGTTACCAGATTGGGAACCATTCCCATAAACCAACCATCACTCTGATTCTGTGTTGTACCCGTTTTTCCAGCAATTGGATTAGTAAATTCATAGGGATATCCAGTAATGATCTCTTTGTATAATGGGTCATTCTTTCTCCAGGAATGCCGCAACCGTGTACCGGAACCTCCCTGGGTAACTCCTTCCATTAAATTTAGCATGGTATACGCGACATCCTTGCTCAACACATCACGGGTCTCCGGAACATATTCGTATAATACGGTACCATTACGATCTTCGATCCGGGTTACCATTACAGGTTTAACATAGACGCCTTCATTTACAAATGTGCCGTAGGCCCCCACCATTTCATATACATTAAAATCGGGTGTTCCAAGGGCAATGGAAGGTACTTCCGGGATCTCACTTGTCAGACCCAGATTCTTGACAATAGAGACTACGGGTTTTGGCCCTACTTCATCAATAAGTCGAGCTGTAATCGTATTCACCGAATTTGCCAGAGCGCGTTTGAGGGTAAAATTCTTTCCTGAATAACGGCCATTGGCATTCTTTGGGCACCAGGGTTCAGGGTTTCCGTGTTTTTCGGCTTCAATACAATACTGCAGATCCGGCAAGGAATCACAAGGGGAATACCGCAATTGATCTATAGCAGCTGCATAAACAAAAGGTTTGAAAACAGAACCCGCCTGCCGCGCACCCTGGATCACATTATCATACTGAAAATGCGTGTAATTCACGCCGCCCACCCAGGCCTTGACATGCCCTGTTTGCGGCTCCATCGACATCATAGATGCCCTTAGGTGTGTTTTGTAATAGAGAATAGAATCCATCGGGGTCATAATGGTATCCTTTTCTTGTGTCTCCCTGTTCCAGTCGAAAACTGTCATCTCTGTTTCTTCCAGAAAGGAGTCACGGATCTCTTTTTCTGATACGCCGGCGGCCTTCATTTTCCTCCAGCGTTCGGAGTTCTTTATTGCGCGTTCTATAATATTTTCGGTTTCTTCCGGGGTAATATCAAGGAAGGGCGTAGTAGGATTCCTCTCCCTCGTATTTTGAACAAAAAATTCTGCCTGCAGTTTTCTCATATGGGCAGTAACTGCTTCTTCGGCATTAGCCTGCATTCTGGAGTCGATCGTTGTGTAGATCTTGAGTCCGTCCAGGTAAATATTCCATTTTGCATCCTCGTCTCCCACCACAGGTTTAGGATTTTCAGCAATCCATTTATTTAAGAAACGTTGCAGATACATTCTAAAATAAGTAGCCAACCCTTCCCGGTGCGATTCCGGATTGTAGTTGATATCCATCTTCAGACTGATTAAGGAATCCTTCTCATTTTCATTAATGTATTCATACTTAGCCATTTGAGATAACACAGTATTCCGGCGGTCCAGCACCATTTCTTCACGGCGGAGCGGATTATAAAGAGAAGAGTTTTTGAGCATCCCTATCAGGACAGCTGACTCCTCTGTTTTCAACTCAAGCGGTTCTTTCCCAAAGTAAATTCTAGAAGCGGAACGAATTCCATCTGCATTATTACCAAAATCATAGATGTTCATATACATAGCTATGATCTCTTCTTTGGTGTAGTTGCGTTCCAGTCTCGTTGCAATAACCCATTCCTTGACTTTTTGGCGAAGTGCCTGTAATTTGTTTTTAGATCGAATCCCAACAAAAAGTTGTCTTGCCAATTGTTGAGATATGGTACTTGCCCCTCCCCTTGTACCGAGAAAAAAAACGGCTCTCATAAAGCCGCGTGCATCAATCCCGGAATGGGAATAATACCGCGCATCTTCTGTAGCGATCAAAGCCCGGGTCAGATTTTTAGGAAGATCTTCATAGGCTATGGGCGTCCGGTTATCATCTAAATAGAATTTTCCGAGTGTCTCCCCATCGGAAGAAACAATTTCTGTAGCCAGATTGGTTTGGGGATTCTCTAGTCTCTCAAAAGTAGGCATTGGACCAAACGCGCCCCAGCCGGCCAAAAGGAATATTAACAAGGCGGCCAGAACACAGCTACCGAAAAAGATCCAAAACGCCTTTATAAATTTTCTGAACTCACTAAACTGTGCTGTAAGTTTTTGCTTTGCCATTCCCTATTCTACTTTTTCAATTTCCAGACCTACATCCGTTATGCCCTGTAATTTATCAATTCCTGATTCTTCGCCATTATGGCGCATGGCATGGGCTATATGTATCCTATATACGCCATTCTCAGGAAAAACGATGTTCTCCTTATACCATAATTTGTTTTCCTTCACACTTCCCATGCCGGAACCAAGCCATCGGCCATCTGGTTCTGCCATAGTATATTCAAGAGTGTCTTGTAATTGATTTCCTCCCGGAAAGGTGATCGTTGAAATCAGGAAGAGGTTGCTATATGGAAAGGACTCGTCATTCCTGATCGTAATGAATAAATTGTGCAATCCTACGGAATCAGCACTTGTGAATTCAAATAACATACGATCGTTCTTATCCCAACCTGCAGTTGGAACAGCTTGATATGAGGAGTACAGCAAACCTTTTGTACATCCTGCAATGAGTATACAAAGTATGATCACTTTACGCATTCCGTGTTTGCTTATTGCGGTTTTTCCTTGTTCTTCTCTTTTTTCGATTCCGCGAACGTTTCGGTCTATCAAAACGAGTCAGGCTATCCTGACCCACTGCATTCTCAAACAACAGATTCTCACTGCTGACATTTTCCACAGCATATTCTTCCAGGCTCGCTACCTTCTTATCTCCCCTGCCATTAATCTCCAGGATCTCTTTCACTTGATCTTGGGAAAGCCTGTGCCAATTTGAAGGGTCGTCTCTATAGGAAAACCACATCATTCCCTTGAAAATATCTGCTTTCTGACAAAACGCTAATCCTTTTTCAGTTTTGAGTTTTGTGTCAGAAGATGGGAAATCTTTAAGGGCTTCCAGGTAAAGATCTAATTCATAGTTTAGACAGCATTTAAGCTTACCGCATTGCCCGGCCAATTTTTGTGGATTAAGTGACAATTGCTGGTAGCGTGCTGAGGCCGTACTAACTGATCTAAAATCTGTCAGCCATGTGCTGCAACACAATTCCCGCCCACAAGATCCGATACCACCCAAACGTTGTGCTTCCTGACGATACCCAATCTGACGCATTTCGATCCGGATACCAAAAGCCTTGGCCATATCTTTTATAAGCTGCCTGAAATCTACCCGATCCTCCGCTGTATAGTAGAATGTAGCTTTTGAGCCATCCCCCTGAAATTCTACATCGGAAATTTTCATCTCCAAACCGAGGATAATGGCCATTTCCCTGGATCGCTTTTTGATCTCGTCTTCCTGGCCCCGACATTTTTGCCATTTATCTATATCCCTTTGTGTCGCCAATCGGTAGATCTTGGGGAGCTCTTCGTCTGTAGCATCCTCCTTCTTGCGTTTCATTTGGATACGTACCAATTCTCCGGTAAGGGTCACTATGCCAACGTCATGACCAGTTTTAGCCTGAGTGGCAACAACGCTTCCAATGGAAAGGGGTAAGTTTTCAGAATTTCTAAAGAATTCCTTACGGCTATTCTTAAAGCGAATTTCCACACAGTCGAATGCCATCTTTTCATCTGGCAAAGACATATTTGAAAGCCAATCAAATACCGTCAGTTTATTGCAGCCATCGGATCCGCATGTACCGTTATTACGGCAACCCCTGGGCTGTCCATCCTTTGCGGTTGAACAATTGTTACAACCCATATTTTTTATATTGATTCATTCAAAAAATCTGAGATTTTTTGATGAACAAGGTTCATATTTTACTATAGGCTAAAGATAGCATTTTTTGCGGGTTCGAAGGATTCCCATCACGCATTAGAAGATGTGATCTTAAGATGCGTTTCAAGCTGAGTTTATTTTTTAAATTTCAGCACTTTGGAACGCCCCTTTTTAAAGATCTTATTACTTACTTCCTTGCCACGTCTCAACGCTTTCTGTTCTTTCTCTGGAAGGGCAATCACTTCCATGCATTCTTCCGAGCAACAGTCATTCATTTTAGTGGCACAAGCCTCACATTGGATAAACAAGAGATGGCAAGCTTCGTTGGCGCAGTTAACATGTGTGTCGCATCCCTGACCACATTGATGGCATTGCGCAATGACCTCTTCTGAAATTCGTTCTGCACGTCTGTGATCAAAAACAAAGTTCTTACCAATGAATTTATTGTCGAGTTCCTGAGACCTCACTTGTCTGGTATATTCAATGATGCCTCCTTCCAGTTGATATACTTGTTTGAATCCCTTGTGCTTGAAATAGGCACTGGCCTTTTCACATCGTATACCACCTGTGCAATACATTACGAGTTTTTTATTCTCTTTATGCTCGGCTAACTGCTCTTCAATGATATCCAGCGAATCCCTGAATGTGTCCACGTCCGGAGTCATAGCATTCTCGAAATGCCCGATCTCACTTTCATAGTGATTCCTCATATCTACCACTATAGCCTCTTCCATTTCAATAAGTTCATTGAATTCACGGGCATTAACATGCTGCCCTTTTTTGGTGACATCAAAGGCCGCATCATTCAGTCCATCCGCAACAATTTTATGTCGCACCTTTACTTTCAATTTTAGGAAAGACATATTGTCTTGTTCAATCGCAATATTTAGCCTTACCCCTTCTAAAAAGCTAATGCTGTCCAAATGTGATTTGAATGCGTCAAAATTTCCAGCAGGTACTGACAACTGCGCATTAACGCCCTCTTTGGCAACGTAGATACGGCCAAGAACATCTAGCGTGTTCCAATGAATAAACAAGTGATTGCGAAGGATTTCGGGATTTCCCACATGAGCATATTTATAGAATGAAATAGTGAGTCTGTCCTCCCCTGCTTCTTCTATAAGTGCTCTTCGTTCTTTCGCGCTTAATGTGTTGTACAGTTGCATGCTATACAGGGTATTAAGTTAGTAAACAAAGAGGCGCAAAAATAAGGATCCTATGGTGTTTCACCAACTCTTTGAGGCAGAGAATAAGGTCTAGAATACAAAAAGAGCCTTGGAATCAAGGCTCTTAAAGGATCACCCCTCAGGTGCTTTCTTTTTCATAGAGTACTTCGTAAAGAGATGATCACCTTTGCCCAAAATCACTTAGGATTTTGGAAGAAATATGTCGAGATAATCTATCTGTTATACCATAGATACATCCAGTTCAAAAAGGTTGCTTTCATGATTGCTATATGCAGAAAGAAGTACTATTTTAGCCCTTCTAAGAAGTATGATATGAGCAGTGAAAAGGATGGCAAGTTAAAAGCACTACAATTAACCCTCGATAAACTCGATAAGACCTACGGAAAAGGTGCTGTGATGAAGATGGGGGATACTGTTTTTGAGGAGGTGGAAGTTATTCCTTCCGGTTCTTTGGGGCTTGATATTGCCTTAGGTGTCGGCGGGTATCCACGAGGGCGAGTTGTAGAGATCTATGGCCCGGAATCATCAGGTAAAACTACTTTGACATTGCATGCCATGGCTGAAGCTCAAAAGAATGGTGGTATTGCGGCCTTTATTGATGCTGAGCATGCATTTGATCGGTTTTATGCCGAAAATTTAGGTGTAGATATTGATAATCTTATCATTTCACAACCCGACCATGGGGAACAGGCGCTGGAGATCGCGGAAAATCTAATTCGTTCAGGCGCCATCGATATTGTAGTTATAGATTCCGTGGCAGCTTTAACTCCAAAAAGTGAAATCGAAGGTGAAATGGGAGATTCCAAAATGGGCTTACATGCTCGCTTAATGTCACAGGCCTTGCGAAAGCTTACCGCAACGATCAGTAAAACCAATTGTACTGTAATATTTATCAATCAGCTTCGGGAAAAGATCGGGGTGATGTTTGGCAATCCTGAGACTACTACGGGGGGAAATGCCCTTAAATTCTATGCTTCTGTGCGCTTAGATATTAGGCGTTCTACCCAGATAAAGGACACAGAAGGTAGGGTGCTCGGAAATAAGACCCGTGTAAAGGTGGTGAAGAACAAAGTAGCTCCTCCCTTTAAGCTGGCCGAATTTGATATTATGTATGGAGAAGGAATCTCCAAAGTAGGCGAGATCATTGATCTCGGCGTACTTTTTGATATCATAAAAAAGAGCGGATCCTGGTTCAGTTATGGAGATACCAAGTTGGGACAAGGTCGGGATGCCGTTAAAGCACTCCTCCTGGATAATCCAGAACTTATGGAAGAATTGGAGGCCGGCATCAAGGAAGCCCTGGCATAAATCTCCATTTTCTTTTAGGGTACATCCTTTTTTAGCTGTTATAAGGTAAAGCAACCTTTATTCAACCTCAACATCTTATTTTAATACAGGAATTGATGATGAAGAAGATCGTTTTTGTTTGGATCATATTGGGGATGTTATTACTCAATGGGTGTGATATTGATTCTGCGGAACCCAATTTCTTTTTTGTGCCACTAAAGATCACTTCGGTAGAAGTTCCGGAATTCTTTGCGCACGGAGAAGTATACACCATTAATGTTACTTATGAGCGTCCCAATTCATGTATTACCTATGAAGGCTTTGATATAAATACTGATGGGGAGTCCATTCGTTATATAACCTGTATCGGGGCCGAATTCAATGGGGAAATTTGTACACAAGCCGTATATTACGGTCAAGCAAGTTTTGAATTTCTTGTGCTGAATCATGAACCGTATACTTTAAAATTCTGGGGAGGTGAAGATGCACAAGGAAATCCTATTTACCTGGATTATTATATTCCGGTTAATTAAGACAATGACGAGTTGCGTCCATTAATCTGACCAACAATTTGATTCTTGAAGAGCTCATAAAGAAATGTGTCGAAAGAGATCGATCTGCGCAGGAGTATTTGTACCGCAAATACGCCCATAAATTGTATGGGATTTGCTTAAAATACTCCAGAAACAAGACAGAAGCAGAAGATAATCTTCATGACAGCTTTATGACTATATATGACAAAATTGGACAGTTTAAATCCCTTGGGTCTTTTGAAGGCTGGTTGAAACGAATTACCGTAAATACGATCTTACAAAAGTACCGGAAGGAAGAATATTTGGCGCGACTACCCGATCAGTATAAGGACATGCACGATGATGCATATCAGCCCCTTGAAATAAGCCTGTCCACTTTACTACAATATATCCAGGAATTACCTAATAAGTACCGATTAACTTTTAATCTCTATGTCCTTGATGGATATAGCCATAAAGAAATCAGCGAACAATTAGGCACATCTACTGGAACGTCTAAATCCAATCTGGCAAGAGCCAGGGTGATTTTACGTGAAAAGATCAAAAATCGAAAAATCAATATTGCATAACCTAACACAATGGAAAAAGAAAATGTAGATAACCTGTTCCGGGATACACTGGACGATTTTGCCCAGGCCCCGGATCCCAAAGTTTGGGATAATATACAGGCTTCACTGGATAGGCAAATAAAACGAAAACGAAGAGCCATCCCGCTTTGGTGGCAATTGGGCGGAGTTGCAGCTGCCCTGGCATTGATATTGTTCCTCGCACTGCCCGGTACCGATTCAGAATTATCAATTCCGGTAAATGAACAGACGACATCAACCCCTTCTGACTTAAACACCTCAACGGACGAACCAGTAGATCCGAAATTTATAAGAGAGAATAAGGCAGCAATAACTGATGCGAATAGCGCAGCAAGTCCGGATAAGGATGTGCCAAATTCTCCCACAACACTTTCCGGTCAAATTGCTACGACTAGCTCAGCAAATACAACTGACAATGTAATTCCTGCTGCGGGTAATAAGACGGAAGCGTATAATCCAATACCGAATAACGATCCAGCTGTTGCACAGATAGTTTCGGGTATTGAAACGGTTTCGGAAGATCCTGTGGCAGATTCTCCTTTTACAACGGATGATCTGAATGACCCTGTAGTAAAACAAGATCTCACTGAAACCAAATCCCTTCCTGCTGTTGCTGAAGTACAAGAAGAGGAAACTACAAAGGAGTTTAGAGATCTGTTTGAAGAGATTGACGATGAAGAAAAACCTCAGCAAAATGATTTAGAAGAAAAATGGTCTGTCGGACCTAGCGTCGCACCGGTTTTATATGCCGCCAATGGAACAGGTTCTCCTATTGACAATGCTTTTATAAACAATGATAAAAAGGGGAATATTAACATGAGTTATGGGGTAAAAGTAACTTACAAACTCTCTGATAAATGGCAATTACGTTCTGGGCTTCATAAAGTAGATTACACCTATAACACAAATGACATTGTATTCACTTCTTCTTTATCTTCGTCGGCAAATTCTTCAATACGTAATATAGATTTTGCGCCTACTTCAGAATATCTGGTGGTTGAATCCCGTTCTTTATCGAATACAAAGGCAAATGCTACAAGATCTGATGAAATTGCCGCGAAAAATCCGGCACGCTCCGGAACAATGGTCCAGGAAATGGGGTATTTAGAGATCCCAATGGAAATAAACTATGTCTTGGTAGACAAGAAATTAGGCATAAATGTAGTGAGCGGAGTAAGTTCCTTAATGCTACTGGACAATGTCGTAAACCTGGAATCAGAAAATGGAACTACCGAAATGGGGACAGCTAACAACATTAACTCATTGAACTTCAGTGCAAATTTTGGCTTGGGTATAGACTATGATATTTCAAATAAGTTCAAGATCCAGTTAGAACCCCTATTAAAATATCAGCTAAATACTTTTTCCAATACAGCAGGAAAATTTAATCCCTATACTATTGGGATCTACAGCGGGATCCAGTATAAATTCTAGCTGAATTAAACTATGATTTTGTTTTTAAGATACGTTACTTTCTCAGCAAATTAAAACGAACACCTCGACAGATGTCGGGGTGTTTTCTATTTTAGAAGTTCAGATCTGATCTTCTCCCTAATGGTGTTTTTCAGGGTGTCGATATCTTCTGGCCTTAAATTATCTGTCCTGTAAAATGGGAATACAGTTGCCCTTAAACTTCCTGGCGATCCCCCATTTAGAGAAAATGGAAAGCGCTTTTTGCAATCATAAAATACAATAGGAACTATTGGGATCTTATGGGCTATGGCAAGGCTAAATGCACCATCTTTGAAGGCGTCCAAAAGTACTGATTCTTCAGGCACACCCCCTTCCGGAAATATCCCGATACTCAGTCCTGTTTCCAGTCGCTTTTGTGCCCGCATATAAACCCCCGTCCTACTTCTTCTGCTTTCCCTATCTACCATAATACATACACGTTTGTAGAAGAAACCGAAAATTGGGATTTTAACTAATTCCTTTTTGCCGACAAAGACAAATGGATTTCGTGTACATTTCAGCAAAAGCATGATGTCTAGAATACTGGTATGGTTGGCAATGAACATATAACTTTTGCCCTTAAGGACATTCTCTTTATGGGTGATCTTGGGAATACATCCCATTCCATATAAAATTGTATTCGCCCAAACATTTCTCGCCATCCAAAACACTTGAGGATAGGTACGTTCCGATAAGGATAGCAGGATCAGGATTGGCAAAAAAATCAGGATAGGCAGGGCTGCGAGGATATAAAACCAGATCTTATAGAGCAGGCGCCCGAATTTAACCAGTATGGTGCGCATGGCTAAAAGTAATAATTTTAGTAGGGTTTTAGGATTTCTGTTACATTTGCCTACCATAAGACACCTGCCCATGGCACGCATTTTAACAGGTATTCAAAGTACAGGCACACCCCATTTGGGAAATATCCTAGGGGCCATTATACCTGCAATAAAAATGGCCTCCGATAAGGACAATGAATCTTTTCTTTTTATTGCAGATATGCATTC
Organism: Flavobacteriaceae bacterium; assembly: GCA_029861705.1. Taxonomy (GTDB): domain Bacteria; phylum Bacteroidota; class Bacteroidia; order Flavobacteriales; family Flavobacteriaceae; genus HDS-28. The sequence continues at coordinate 24,021 of JAOTYW010000003.1, read as the reverse complement.
GCTGACACAGATCAAGGATGCAGAAGAATTAAGTGCAAATACCTATGCTACAGCCGCAGCATGGATGGCTTGTGGCCTTGATACTAATGCTACAGTATTTTACAGGCAGAGTGATGTGCCTCAAGTGACCGAACTGGCCTGGTATCTAAGTTGTTTCTATCCTTATCAAAGGCTCACCCTGGCACATTCATTTAAAGACAAAGCAGATCGTTTAGAAGATGTTAACGCCGGATTGTTTTCGTATCCCATGCTTATGGCTGCAGATATTCTCTTGTACGATGCCGATATTGTGCCTGTAGGTAAAGATCAATTGCAACATTTAGAGATGACACGGGATGTTGCTGCCCGTTTTCATCATCAAATGGGGGAAGTTTTTGTGATCCCGGAAGCCAAGATTCACAAAAATACAATGTATGTCCCCGGAACAGATGGTGAAAAAATGAGTAAGAGCAAAGACAATCTTATCAACATCTTTTTGCCTGAAAAAGCCTTGCGGAAACAGATCATGCAAATAGAAACCGACAGCACTCCCCTCGAGGACCCTAAAGATCCTGATACAGATACGGTATTCAAATTGTATTCGCTCCTGGCTTCAGAAAGTGACATATCTGATATGCGTTCAAACTACCTTGCTGGAAATTATGGCTATGGCCATGCCAAGCAAGCCCTTTTTGAAACCATTATTTCACGTTTTGAGGAAGCGAGGAGATCATTTGATCACTATATGGGTCACAAGGATGAGCTGGATGCAGTCCTTGCTAAAGGTGCCGAAAAAGCAGCCACGGTAGCTGGCGAAGTTTTAGGGCGGGTACGGAATTCACTGGGATATTAGATCACCTCAAAATACTTCCCGGGAAGTGGAGTAATCACGCCTTTCATTTCCATATTTAACAGGATCGATGGTGTTTTATTTACAGGCAATTCACAGGCCATGGATATAGTATCCAATTCCTGACGTCCTTGTTCCTGGAGAAAATCAAAAATCTTTTGTTCAATTTTATCCAATTCAACAAAAAGCTTTTGTTGTCGGCCGGTTGATTTCTTCTCATCAATATTCCATCCCATATAATAAATTAGTTCGGCTGCACTGCTTATCATCTGGGCTTTTTGTTTCTTGATCAGGTTATTACAGCCCTTGCTGTATTCATCACTTACTCTGCCCGGAACAGCAAATACTTCCCTGTTGTAATGAAATGCCAGATCTGCTGTTACAAGACTTCCCCCTCGTTCTGCAGATTCTACAACCAGTGTGGCTTCGCTCAAGCCTGCAATGATCCTGTTCCGCCGTAGGAAATTTTCCCGATCCGGACTGCTCGAACTCCAAAATTCGGTAATAAAGCCCCCATTCGCTTCAATCTCAGCTACATACTGCCGGTGAATTTTAGGATACATCTGATTAAGCCCATGAGCAAGGCATCCTATAGTCTGAAGTCCATTTACTACGGCTTCCTTCTGTACACAAATATCTACCCCATATGCCATACCGCTCACAATTACGGGATTCAATGGCGCGAGGCCATCAATAAGTTCTCTGCAAAAAGCAGCGCCGTAGGCCGTCATGTTCCTCGTACCTACAACGCTTAGCATCAATCGGTCCTGGATATCAATGGTGCCCCGGTGAAATAGAAGTAAGGGAGCATCCGGACAATGAAGTAGTTTGGATGGATATGCCTCGTCCTGATAATACGTATATGCCACATTATTCCTCTCAATATATTTCCATTCTTTTATCGCCTCTTTTAGGTACCTCTCATCGAAAAGCCCTTCCAAGGACCAACTGCCGATTCCATTGATCTTGAGAAGGTGGTCCCTTTTATCGGAGAAAATAGCAGATGGGCTACCGCAAAAAGTGATCAACTTTTTTGCGGTTATGTCACCAATTCTGGGAAGTCGTTGTAGACGTAAGACTGCAATTATCTCTTTATCAATCATTTATTTTTTCTACTCCACTGTAAAAATTCCAATCGTTCACTAGATGTTGATAAAAAGTCGGTCTAGTGGTTTTGAAGGCCTTATATTTTTCTCCATCTTTGTTAAGATGCAAATTGAGGGATATATTGATGAATTACTGTACCGCTACAACTGTGTAGTTGTACCTGATTTTGGTGCATTTCTAACACAACGCAAACCTGCGCGTATAAACCGCATTTCCCATACACTTTACCCGCCAAGTAAATCTATTTCCTTCAATGAGCAGTTATCTTCTAATGACGGTTTGTTGATCTCTTATGTTGCTCAGGCAGAAAAACTGAGTTATGAGGAGATGTTGGAACGCATGAAAGACATTACTTTAGATTGGAAGTCGAAATTAAAAGCCGGGGAGCGACTCACCATTGGCTCTGTAGGAAAACTATGGACTAACAGTGGAGGGAAGATCCAGTTTCAACCCAATGAAAAAGTAAATTTCCTTACTTCCTCTTTTGGACTATCGTCTATTGTACATACACCTGCTACTAGAGAGGTGATGAAGGAAGAGATAGTAGCCTTAGAAGAAAAAGTTCCGTTCATAATTACGCAGGAGAAACGCGAAGCCTTTAATTTCAGGCCTTATTTGAAGTATGCAGCCGTGATCCTGCTGGCCTTCTCTACTGGGTTAACCGGTTTTCGGGCCTATGAAAAAACCTTATCAAACAATAGCATTGTTAGAGATAATGCTCAGGAGCAAGTAAATAAGCACATACAGGAAGCCACGTTTTTTGATGCCAAACCTGTAGAATTAGCTCCCGTGAAGCTCAATGTTGCTATTACCGAAAAAGAGATCAAAGAAGTTGCTGATGCCTCAGTATCGCACCACATAATTGCCGGTGCTTTTCGCATTCGGGCTAATGCCGATAAAAAAGTGCGTCAACTTAAGCGAAAAGGATATGATGCCTATTATGTTGGCACCAATGCCTACGGCCTGCATCAGGTAGCTTTTAATGGTTTTAACAATGTAGATGAAGCCCTCGAATTCTTAACACGGGTAAAACGTACAGAATCCAGGGATGCCTGGTTACTCTCCAAGAGATAAGCCTCAATTTGAAATATCATTTTATCCCCAGCATGGGGTTTTGCGTATGAAATCGAAAACACCCGAGGATTCAAGGACGATTATGACTGACACGGTCCTTCCCAGCGAAACCAATCCGCTAAATAACCTCTTTGGTGGAGAACTTTTGGCCCGAATGGATCGTGCAGCGAGTATTGCTGCCAGGCGCCATAGCCGAAGGATCACTGTCACTGCTTCCGTCAATCATGTAGCTTTTAACCGGGCAATTCCATTAGGGAGTGTTGTTACTGTTGAAGCTGCAATCTCCCGTACGTTTAATACCTCAATGGAGGTATTTATCGATGTCTGGATAGAGGATAGATTTACAGGAGAGCGTTCCAAAGCCAATGAAGCTATCTATACTTTCGTTGCCGTAGATGATACGGGAAAACCTACGGCTATTCCTCCAATCACCCCGGTGACAGCATTGGAAAAAGAAAGATTTGAGGGGGCTTTAAGACGCAAACAACTCAGTTTGGTTTTAGCCGGAAAAATGAAACCTCAGGACGCTACGGAATTGAAAGCGCTTTTTCTTGGCGACAAATAAGCGTAGTTTAAAAATCAAAATTATCAGGGTCAGGACCGAAGCGTTTCCCCCGATCAAGTGCATCCATCGCATTTATATCTTCTTCACTAATTGCAAAATCAAAAATATCCGCATTGGCAATAATGCGTTCTTTTTTGGACGACTTTGGGATCGTGATCACTCCTTTTTGTAAATCATACCTCAGGGCAATTTGTGGGATAGATTTCTGGTATTTTACAGCGAGTTCATCCATTAGTGGAACATCAAAAATTTGACCCTGCATTAGCGGAGACCAGGCCTCGTATTGGATCTTATTTGATCGACAAAAGTCGATAAGATCCTGCTGTACCAGGTAGGGATGAAATTCCATTTGGTTGACCATGGGTACTATTTTGGCAGATTCTAACAGGTCTACAAGATGATGTTGCATAAAATTGCTTACCCCAATAGACCGGACTCTTTTTTCAGCGTATAATCGCTCAAGAGCCCTCCATGTATCCTTGTATAATTGCGCTTTTGGCCAGTGTATCAAATATAAATCCAGATAGTCTAAGCCCAATCGTTCCATGCTGGCATCAAAAGCACGTAAGGTGCTATCATAGCCCTGATCCGTATTCCAGACCTTGCTAACTACAAAGAGTGATTCCCGCGCCACCGAACAAGCCCTTACGCCATCACCTACGCCTTTTTCATTATTATAGATAGCAGCAGTATCTATGTGCCTGTATCCTGCATCTACAGCCCAGCGGATAGCATTTATGACTTCTTCACCATCCTGGGACAAATAAACTCCAAGACCGAAATAGGGCATTTTGACCCCATTGTGCAGTGTAAAACATCCCTGGATATCTATAATAGCTTCATAATTGTCTCTTATAATCTATAAATCCATTCCTCCGGATTGAGTCGGGTTGCATCCCGATAAAGATAAAATTTCAATTGAGTAAGACCGTTGAACCTATTGGTGTTGATAGTACCGAGTTCTTCTTTTGCCGCAACTTTATCTCCTTTTTTCACAAACAGTTCCTGCAGATTATAATAGGTGCTTATGAAATTTCCGTGTTTGATCTGAACCCCTTTATTACCTCCCGGGACGGCTAGGATGGCAATAACCTCCCCTTCAAAAACTGCCCGGGCCTTTGCGCCCTGATCTGTCGCAATTATAACCCCGTTGCTTTGATGCTTTATACCGGGATAAACGGCGTCTTTGTACACTCCGTATCCTTGTCGCTTCACGCCTTTTTCAACCGGCCATATCAATTTCCCTTTGTTGGATGAGAAATTCGTTGATATGATGGATGCTTCCGGGGTAAGGGTAAACCTGTTAGAACTTCCACTGCTTCCACTGTTCCTATTAGATGCTGCGATGGCACTTTTGATCAAACGCTCTATTTGTTCATCGATGCGGCGTGCCTCGCGCTTTTTCTCTTTCATGGCATCGGCATACTTACTTTCATTTTGACGGATGCTCTTTAGCAATTCTTTTTGAGCTTTTACTTCAGTCAGCATCCTATTCCTGGCACGTCGATTCTCTGCTATTAATTTTTGTTTGTCCTTGCGCTGAGACGTCAATTCTAAATTTAAATTGGTAAGCTCTTCTGTCTTCTCATGTATCTCAAGACCCTGTTGCTTTCTATGCGCAGTATATTGCTTCATATACTGCATTCGCTTATATATCTGAAAGAAGTTTTGTGAGGATAGCAGAAACATTATATGGCTGTTTTGCCCTTTGTTCTGATATGATTTTCGGATCATATTAGCGTAGTCTTCCTTCAGGGCTTCCAGGTCATCTCTTAGCTTGGTGATGCTTCTAATATTCGTATTTATCTGTCTGTTTAATAAGTTAGCCTGCTGATTAGTTACACGGATCAATTGTTGACGAACATTCATCTTTCGGTCCAGGACTTCTATCTGTTCCAGGACATTACCTCGCTGCTTCTTTTCGGCAAATAACAATCTATTGATATCCGAGATCTCTTTTTGCAAACGAGTTCGTTTAGCCTCAAGCGCCCTTTGTTCATTAGTCTGTGACCATAGGTTGCCAGATAAAAGCAGGGCTATTATCAAAATAAGTATCCTTCGGATCCAGATGTTGTTCATACTTCCTACTCTAAAACGATCTCTTCATATCCCTGAGGTATTTTATAAGGGAATCTCAGCGGTTTATCAAATTCCAAATTGCGGTATTCGAGGTCTATAAGTGTGCGCTCATTTGTATCTATTGCCGTAATGCCAATTTCTGTAGGCATTATAGTATTGTTGTGCGACTGATAGTTTAAATAACGAATTTCCAGCAATCTCTTTTTCCAGGGTTGAGACACTTGCTGAGAAGCCAGTTTAAAATAAGTAGGTTCTATGTTGAAAAGGGTTTTAAAAAGGTCTTGTGCCTCTTCCGGTTGTAACTGATAGTTACTTTCATTCAATTCTGCCTCATAAGATGCCTGCCTCAGGTCAAATAAAGCCTGTCCGAATAATATATTCTGGACTTTCTGAAAATCCAGATCCGTGCCAACGATCCTGCTGAGGTAAACAAAATCTCCATCAAAATATTGCTGATCAAGTTTGTTATAAAAAGATACTCGCTCTGGTGTAATAAAGGCTTTGACAACACCCAATGGCGCACTTAGCCAAATGGCTTTATCACGTTGCATTCTCAAGCTTACGCCAAGATTCGAGGTAGACCGACCATCATTATAAGCAATCTTCACCCTGCCTCTCATGGTCTTGAATTGGAGCTCATTCTTGTAATGATTCTTAATTATGCTGCGAGCTGAGATGCTCGCATCAGGGCCTTCGGCAATTACAGGTTTGGCCGACTTACATCCAAAAAGTAAGAGCAGCATCACGGCTGTCAGGGCATTGGCTAAAATCCGGTTTCGCTTCTTCATCATCGATTACAGTCCCGATTTCACTTTACTAAGATACATATTTGCCTTAGAAGCATTTCCTAAGGACTGGTACGCAGCGCCTAATGTCTTAAAAAATTTGTTGGCTAAACTGTCATCATCAAATAAGTAATCTAAGCCTGTTTCAAGCGAACGAACAGCCGTCTTATGATTTCCCAATTGCTGGAGTGCCCAGCCATGCGAATAATAGAAATAGGGTTGATTAGGGTAGGCTTCGAGCGCAGATTCAGAGGCTTCCAAAACCTTTTGTGCCTGACCTGTATTTATATAGGTTTCTATTTGAGACTTAATAGAACTAAGTGGGTCGTCTGAGCGTACCACTTCAGATTCTATAGGAGTCTTTGTTTTGGCTGTTTTCTTTCCCGAGGCTTCAATGGAATCTTCAATTTTTAGCTTTAACTGTGCGTGCTTTTCAGATTGAGACAGGTATTTTGTCATCCCCAGTGCCTCTTTATAACGCTTATTCTTAAAAAGACTTTTGCTCAGATTATGAGCCAGGTCTTCATTGCTAATTGGAATTGATCCGATGACCTGTTCTATGGCCATATTTCTCTTAATCAGAATGGCAACCAGGGTATTGGCATACCAGTAATTTTCAGGTTCGGCAACAACTGCTTCCAAAGAAAACTCAAGTGCATCATCCCATTTATTATCCGCCAGATAACACTGGGCTAATTCATGATTTAGCACGACATAATTGGGCTCCATGCCCTTGCATTCTAAAAGTAGATTTACAGCCCTATCATAATTTTCTATTCCCTTTTCTTTTAGGGCCTCAAAGAATTTTTCTTGAAAGGCATCTGAATATTCTTCCAGAAAGACTTCTGCACTCTCTTCTTCAATTTGTGCATGTCCGGAAAAAATGGATAGCACACCTATAACCATCCAACCCAAAAGTAAACCCGAAAATCGCATTTGTCTTCGTTAAGTTCTTCGTACAAAGGTAGCTACAATTGCGCAATCTTATTCTGCCCCGGTACTTCCGAAGCCTCCTTCACCCCGTGAGGTGACAGATAAGGAATCTACTTTGTTCCACGTTGCACGTTCATGCCTGGCGATAACCAATTGGGCAATACGATCCCCTTGTTCAATTGTAAACGCTTCCTGTGAAAGATTTACAAGAATCACACCAATCTCGCCCCGGTAATCCGCGTCAATAGTTCCCGGCGTATTCAAAATCGTGATTCCCTTTTTCAATGCAAGACCACTTCTGGGCCTGACCTGTGCTTCTATTCCTACAGGTAATTCAATAAATAAACCGGTTTTGATAAGCGCTCTCTCCATTGGATTCAACACAATGGGTGATGCCACATTAGCGCGCAGGTCCATACCGGCAGATGCCTCTGTTTCATATTCTGGCAGGGCATTAGATGATATATTAATGATGTTCACTTTCATTGGAAAGAAATATGTTTTTTAGTTCACGGCCTTCAAGTTTGTAGACAAGGGCTAGGAAAAGAAGCCAAAATGATATACCAATTAGTATATTTCTGTTGAATACATAGAACACAAGGGCTGAGAAGAGTATTGAAGTTATTAAATAAAAGCCGATTTTTCGCATATTATAGGGAATTGGATACTGTCTTTTGCCCCAAAAATATGAGATAGTCATCATGCTTCCATAGGCTGCCAAAGTTGCCAAGGCTGAAGCCAGGTAGCCAATTTTTGGGATAAGCATGATATTGATTACAATCGTTAATACGGCTCCGATACAGGAGATAATTGCCCCCACATGTGTGCGGTCTGTTACTTTATACCAGACGGAGAGATTGTGATAAATCCCCAGGCAAAAACCGGCAAGCAAAATAATCGGAACTATGTAAAGCGCCTCCCAATAAGCTGCATCAATAATCAGTTTTACATAATCAATAAATACAACTACTGTAAGTAAGATAAGGCTTCCGAGGATGACAAAATAGTTAGTGATTTGTCCGTATGCTTTTTGCGGATTTGAGGAGTTTGCATGCTTAAAAAAGAAGGGTTCAATTCCTAATCTGAATGCAGTTGCAAATAAAGTCATAAACAGGGCTAATTTATAACACGCCTGATACTTTCCCAGTTCAGCTTTAGCTATATCCTGCGGCAATAATTCAGCCAGTAATATTCGATCAAAGACTTCATTAATGGTAAAGGCAACCCCAGCGATCATGACCGGAAGCGCATAGCGAAGCATTTTCTTCCACAACTGTGCATCGAATACAAATGTTTGTCGGGTATAAATATTCCCCACAAGTAACAGGGTGATTGCGCTGGCGATCACAATTGCGATCAAAATGTAATTAATCTCAAAATCGGGTACATAGATCTTATTCCAGAGTCCGCTTTCTGTGTCCGCAGCCAGTTTAGGCAGCAGAACGAGCAAGAAGATATTGAGGCCAAGATTTATTGCAACATTTACTATTTTAATAATGGCATATTTGGTTGGCTTTTCCATCGCCCTCAACCAGGCAAATGGAATGATTGCAAGCGCATCCAGAACAAGTATGATCACCACATAGGAAAAGAAGCGGGGCTGTATATTCAATAGACCGGCAAGTGCATCTTTAAATAATAACACCACTAGTGCAATTAAAAAACTACTGGCTGTTAGCGAGATCAGCGCTGTAGAGACTACGCTATTCTTCCGTCCTTCCTTGGAATAGAATCTAAAGAATGCGGTCTCCATGCCATAGGCCATAAACACATTGAAAATGGCAAAGCCTGCATAAATAAGCGTTACTTCACCATATGATTCCGGGGCCATTACCCTTGTATAAAGAGGGACTAATAAGAAAGAGAGCATCCTTGGCAAGACTGTTGCCAGGCCATAGATGAATGTTTGTTTGAAAAGATTTCTAAAGAGACCCAACCGGAGCGAGATTATGGGCTAAAAGTAGCTATTAAAAGCCTGTCGGCAAAGTCTAATTATTGGGTCGTGATTGGTATACACGCCCGGGTTTATCCACTACATTAACTACTTTAAAATACTTTAAACTGTCATTTTCCATATAGCTGACCACTGCTTCATTAGGTTCCAATTCAAAAGGGAATTTTATTTCCTTTTCTGACCTTACTCTGGGGGGCTGATTACCAACCTCTTTAGCGGGATCACTATGCATAGCAATTTCCTTGGGCTGCTCAATAAAATTGCAGGTGGCCTTAATACCATCTGGAGTAGTGGCCATTTTTATATCACCTACACGTCCGCGAAAGTACATTTCTACTAAAGTGATCTGAGCACCTGGCAATGCATCCAGGTCTAAGGTAACCTCTGTGCCATGACCGGTTTGTTCCATACCCCCTACCCATGTTTGGCAGATCGCATTAGAGATAGTAAAAGGAGCTTCTTCTGTTAACTTCTTTTGTGAAGAACAGGCGTATAATCCCATCATTAGAATAAGTAATACAAACATGGACCTCTTCATAGGTTGTAAAATTTCAATACTATAAAGATAGACATCCAAAATTGGTGCCAAAAAGATTAGCCTTTTAATGCTTCAGCGCCTCCAACGATCTCAAGGATCTCATTGGTAATGGCTGCCTGCCGAGCCTTATTGTAAGTCAGGGTAAGTTGATCTCTTAGTTCAGAGGCGTTGTCTGTCGCTTTATGCATGGCGGTCATTCGTGCGCCATGTTCGCTGGCAAACGAATCTCTGATAGCCTTAAAAAGTTGTGTTTTCAGAGATTTTGGTATCAAATGAGAAACTATTTGAGCTTCATTTGGTTCAAGGATATAATCGGTTTGCGAGCGTTTTCCTTCAATGGGTATAATAGGCAAGTACTGCTCCGTCATCAGGGTCTGAGTAGCTGCGTTCTTGAATTTATTATAGACCAGGATTATTTTGTCAAACGTACCTTCACTGTAATAGGACATCAATTGTTCTGCAATATCCGCAACTTTGTTAAAGGTCAGGTCATCGAAGACATCACTGCAATTCTCTACAATCGTATGTCTTTTGCCCAATATATCATTTCCCTTTTTACCCACACATAGAAAAGAGACCTCCTTTTCACCATATTCTCCATGCAATAAAGACACAGATTGCTTTATGATATTTGAGTTGAATGCCCCGCACAGACCTTTGTTGGAGGTGATAGAAACGATCAATACCTTATTTACAGGCCTTTCCTTAGCATAGACACTGGCAGAATCTGCATCCAGGCTGGCGCTTAGATTCTGCAAGAGCTCTGTTAACTTATCGGAATAAGGTCGCATTGCCGTAATGGCATCCTGAGCTTTTTTAAGCTTAGATGCTGATACCATCTTCATTGCACTGGTGATCTGCATCGTAGATTTAACCGATGAGATCCTGTTCCGTATTTCCTTTAAGTTAGGCATGCCTCTGTATTGCTGTCAATAATTACTTGTATTTAGCGACCAGATCCTTACACACACTCATAAGCGTATCTGTCATTTCATCTGTAAGCTTTCCTTGTTTCAGGCTATCCAGAACGTTTCTGTGTTTTGCATTCAAAAATTCGAGAAAATCGCGTTCAAACTCCTTTACCTTGTTTACCGGAACATCCCGAAGTAAGTTTTTGGAACCGACATAGATAATGGCTACCTGATCTTCAACCGTAAACGGATCATTCTGCGCTTGTTTCAAGATCTCCACATTCCTTCGCCCTTTTTCGATCACATTTAATGTGGCCGCATCCAGGTCTGAACCAAATTTGGAAAATGCTTCTAATTCACGGAATTGTGCCTGGTCCAGTTTCAATGTTCCAGCTACTTTTTTCATGGATTTGATCTGCGCTGATCCACCCACTCGGGATACAGAAATCCCCACATTGATCGCAGGACGAACCCCTTGATTAAAGAGGTCTTGTTCCAGGAATATCTGTCCGTCTGTAATAGAGATCACGTTCGTAGGGATATAGGCTGATACATCTCCCGCCTGTGTTTCAATGATCGGAAGCGCCGTTAGGGATCCCCCTCCCTTAACCATAGGTTTTAGCACCTCAGGTAAATCATTCATTTGTTCAGCGATGGTATCATCATTGATAATCTTAGCAGCACGTTCTAGGAGTCGGCTGTGAAGGTAGAATACATCCCCTGGATAGGCCTCACGCCCCGGAGGTCTGCGAAGAAGTAAGGATACTTCCCGATAGGCAACTGCTTGTTTGGAAAGATCGTCATAGATGATCAGAGCAGGTCTTCCGCTATCGCGGAAATATTCACCAATGGCCGCTCCCGCCATGGGGGCATATACTTGCATTGGGGCCGGATCTGAAGCATTTGCTGCAACAATAGTGGTATATGCCATTGCTCCTTTGTCTTCCAGCGTCTTGGCAATGAGCGCAACCGTTGAGGCCTTCTGGCCAATAGCAACATAAATACAATACACGGGTTCTCCTGCATCGTAGAATTCCTTTTGGTTGATAATGGTGTCTATACAAACAGTTGTTTTTCCTGTTTGCCTGTCACCAATCACTAATTCCCGCTGACCTCTTCCAATTGGGATCATCGCATCAATTGCTTTTACCCCTGTTTGTAATGGCTCATTTACAGGCTGACGATAAATTACTCCAGGTGCTTTGCGCTCCAGCGGCATCTCATAAAGCTCTCCGGAAATCGGGCCTTTACCGTCTATGGGATTTCCAAGTGTATTTACCACACGGCCAACAATCCCTTCCCCAACTTTGATAGACGATATTCTTCCTGTCCTCTTAACTGTTGAACCTTCTTTGATCTCTTTTGACGGACCTAAAAGTACAACCCCAACATTATCTTCTTCCAGGTTTAGGACAATCCCTTCGAGACCTCCATCAAATTCAACCAATTCCCCGTACTGGGCATTGGAAAGACCATATACCCGGGAAATCCCATCACCGACTTGAAGTACGGTACCTACCTCATCCAGGGTAGCCGAGGCTTCGAAAGCCGAAAGTTGCTTTTTTAAGATCGCAGAAACTTCTGCTGCTTTAACGTCTGACATATCTATTTAGCTCTGGCGCGTACCGGGGTCGCGCTGATTATTATATACTTTTATTAAATTCTTTTCTCAACTTCTCCACAGAATTGGCAATACTGGCATTGTATTGAATATCTCCCATTTGAAGTATGAATCCACCTAAAATGGATTCGTCTATTATATTTTCAAGGCTTACCGTATTTCCAGTAAGCATCTTTAATTTCTTTAGTAATTTTTCTTCCAGGTTCTTGTCTAATGGTATTGCTGTTGTTACCGTTGCGACATCTTCTTGCTTTAGTTTCTCATAGAGAATCATGAATTGTAAGGCAACCTCGTCTAATAGATCAATGCGTTTATTTCTTATCAACAAGCCGATCATATCAAGCGAAAGTGGCGTTAAATCTCCATAAAAAGCTATGAGCTCTTCCTTTTTAACATCCCGATTTACGATCGGATTTTTCAGCAACTGTAGCAGCTCTGGATTCTCCGTCATTGACTGGGCAATATGGCGCATATCAGCATCGATCTGCTGCAGGGAATTCTGCTCGGCAGATAGATCTAAAAGTGCTTTAGCATATCGTATTGCTACTCTTGAACGGATCATTCGATTTATTTTAAGGTAACATCATCCAGGAAATCGTCAATGATCTTGAGTTGTCTTTCCTTATTATCCAATTGCTCTTTCAGTACCTTTTCGGCGATATCTACTGAAAGATTGGCTACATGGCTTTTTATATCAGCAACAGCTGCCTTCTTTTCGCTTTCTATAGCAGCCTTGGCCTGCTTGATCATTTTATCGCCTTCGGCTTTTGCCTGACCTTTCGCGTCTGCAAGCATTTTCTCTTTAATATCACGTGCATCTCTTAGCATCGCTTCTCGTTCTGCCCTGGCCTCTTTGAGCAAGTTCTCACTATCCGCTGTAACATTCTGCATTTCTTTCTTTGCATCTTCAGCAGCAGCTAACGCATTTTTTATACCTTCTTCCCTGTCATTGACTGCGCCGAGAATTGGTTTCCAGGCGTATTTCCACAGAAGAAATAATAGCAGTAAAAACAAAAGCGTCTGCCAGAAAAAAAGGCCTAGCGAAAATTCTTCAAGCAATTGTTCCATTGTGTTTTTGAATTAAATATGACGTATTCATAAAAGCAGACGACCGGAACCAACCGTTACGATCGTCTGCCTGTAATTAATTAAGCAGGTTCCGCTGTGGCAAACAATGCCGCGAAGCCAATTCCTTCAATAAGTGCTGCTACGATAAGCATCGCTGTCTGGATCTTACCGTATGCTTCAGGCTGTCGCGCAATCGCTTCCATAGCCTGACCACCGATCCTACCGATACCAACACCAACGCCGATCACAATCAATCCTGCGCCTACAATTCTTGGAATAGTCATAGATATATAATTAAAAATTAAACATTCAAATTAATGAGCTTCCGCATGTTCATGTTCTTCGGAAGCAAAGCCAAAATACAAGGCCGAAAGCATCGTAAAAATATACGCCTGCAATAGGGCCACTAATATTTCAATAAGGGATATGGCGAAAGCCAATCCAAATGATAATGGACTCCCGATCCAATTCTTGAAAATGAACATCAACCCGATCAAACTCATGATCACGATGTGTCCGGCCTGCATATTCGCATACAGTCGAATCAGCAACGAAAAAGGTTTAATGAACAATCCCAGGAGTTCAATAGGGATCAAAATCACATATAAAGGTAATTTACCATACCAGGGCATCGAATCCCCCAGTGGGTCAAATAAGTGTTTCCAGTAATCTTTGGTCCCAGTGAAATTCGTGATCAGGAACGTAAGTAAGGCAAGGGCCGTAGTGATCGCAATATTTCCGGTGACATTTACGCCAAATGGTGTAAGTCCAAACATATTGAGGAACCAGATAAAAAAGAATATCGTCAAGAGAAAAGGCATATACTTCTCATAGCGTTTCTCACCAATATTTGAACGAGCTATATCATCCCGAATATATAAGATAACAGGTTCAAAAAATCTTCCTGCACCTGTTGCAATTCCGTCATTCTTATTATAAGATCTGGCCAGACTTCTGAAAAGCCAAAACATCAGCAGACCTGTGAAGATGATCATTAACACACTTTTGGTCATTGAGAAATCTATTGGTTTTACATTGGTCGGATGGTGATTTTCATCGTAGTTGATGGCCCCTTGAGCATCTGTACGATATATCTTGCTATGGTAGAGTTTATAATACTTATCACCGGACTGTGCTACAGTTTCGCCATGATGAAATTTGGAAGAAGAAAACAGATGAAGGCCTTCATCCCAGAGTATAACAGGAAGTGGAAATCCTACGTGTTTTTTAGTGCCTTCTCCATCAGTGTAGGAAAAAAGTGTGAAATCGTGCGCATCTTTCAAGTGATGCTGAATATATGCATCGATCTCAGATTTGATGTCTTTCCCTTCTTCAGCTATCTCTGCATTTACCTCTTTTCCGAATCCGGTAAGTGAAGTCATCAAGACTAATAAGAATAGGATTTTTGCCATATTTGGGTAATGCATAAATATTTGAAAAACAGGTCCCTAAAAATCGCTGCAAATGTACGTTAATCTATTTGAAGAAAAAAAGCATTTAATCTAATATTTTGGCGGGATAACAGGGCTTATTTCTCCATCTTTTTGAGAAGCTGGATCACGGCCAAAGTTTCTATTGCCAAACAGATTAAATACGGGATGAAAAAGAGGAAGAATTCTGAGAAGCTGAGTTTGCCATCAGCTCTGAAAACCGGGTCGATCAATAAAAAATAAATTGCAAATTTAAAGGCGCTACCTCCGAGAAAAAGGAAACCCAGGTATGTGGATTTCTTACTTGCCAGATAGCGCATAGCTCCATACACGATCAGGGCCATAACAAAATTGATCCCATAGCCATAGAAGAACTCAGCCCATGAGAAAGGTAGCTCCCGAATTAAGAAATAGCCGTAGTGCAGGCCTCCAATAACAATCAGCGCACTTATCAGAGTGAGTGAAAATCGGCTCAATTCTCTCATTCCTTTATTCGTGTAGATTCTTAGTCTGGCGCACGACCAGGTACATAGCAACAGCAACAGCTGCTAGGGTAAGTACGATGGTATAGGTATTTGCCCCGTCGCTATATTGTTCATCAAGACTTTTGCCTCCCCAGGCGCCGAGGTAGATAATCACCCCCATTTGGACAGCGATCCCCGTTAAACTAAGCCAATAATTTCTTTTGCTTTTCTTTGCCACTTCTTTGGAAAGGTAACAAAAAACCAGGCACGCGCAACAATCTAATCCTTGCGTGAATATGCACTAATACAATGTTGATATCAGGCTTTTACTGACTCTTCAGAACTTGATTTTGAAGTGGAAGAACGGAGAGTTGATTTAAATCCCGAACCGCCTGTTATCGTTTCAGAAGAAGAAGAGATCGGTTTTTGATCTACTTGAGAACCTGCTTTCCCTTTCATTGAACAGCTCGCATTAAAAGTGGCGCCGGGTTCAACGGATAGCTTTGCTACACTCACCGTACCTTCGATTAAGGCAGATGCTTTTAAGGCTAAAAGATCTGTAACAATTAGCTCTCCATTAAAACTGCCTTCAATATCGGCATTGACGCATTCTACTTTACCATGAATATATCCGCCTTTCCCAATGACAACTTTTCCCGATGTTTTCACATTGCCGTCAAGTTTTCCATCGATCCGAAAATCTGCTTCAGAGACAATATCTCCTTTGATCTTAGTATTTCTTTCAATCCTGTTGGGTTGTCCTCCTATTTCATTCATGGCTCTAGGTTTTTTGTTATCAGAAAACATCGTTCTTATGGTTTTGGGGTTAATATAGTGTTCTTGTACTCGGGTAAATTTTTATGGACTTGAATGATCTTATAGTTAGCCGATAAAATTACAAAATTCTCCCTATCAATCCGGTAATCCTTATTGTTTTTTAGGAGTTCCAGATATCCAAGTGCAAATTCCCTGGATTTAAAATCATGAACAATTATAAATTGTTCTTCAAGATTGTAAATATCTCTAGATACCCTGTTTTTATATCTAAGGTCAGCGATGGACTTTTCAATGACTTCCATCAGGGCTTTTGATTCCTCTATTGCATGTCTTTTAAATGGAAATACCACCTTCCAATTCCCTGAAATAGGGGGGCCATTTTCTAAGACGAAATCCTTTGCCTCTAACTTAGATAATTGATTATCAATGATTTCCTGAGCCTTTTTACCTTCTGCATTGTTCGGGTAATTCAAGGCGACATAATTCAAGGCTTCCTTAAATTGCTCAAAGCCCTGAAGCCGACCAATGGCATTGGCCTTTAGCATTTCAAATTTAGGGACGATAGGTTCGCCGGCAAAAGCATTGATCTCTTTTTCTGTTCCGGTAATAACATCCAGAAAACGTTGGTCTTCATATAATTTATACAATCGTGAATACTTCGCTTCCGGGCTATCTTCTTCCTGGGCCAAAATGGCCTGTGGATTAAGCAAGATCTCGGTATATCTTGAATCAGGGTGGTTATCAATGATATTTTGTTTCATTGTTTCTGCAAGAGGACTACTTGCAGCCTCATAGATCTTATAGAGATTGTATTTCGATGGGAGAACAAGACGCTCTTCCGGATCCGACTCTAATACATTTTCAAGTTTTCCTGCGGCCAACAAGTCTTCCTTGAATTTTTCCTTATAGATCAATCCCAATTGATAGTTGGCAAAATTGCGTTCCTTCCTCAAGCTATCAATCACTACAATATCCGTAGGGATCTTTTCCAGGTAATAATCGACAGAATATTTTTGATCCTCAGTTAGCGTTTCCTGTGGTGCTTCTCCATCACCACCGGCCAGGTCCGTTGCTTCATCCAGCGGTATTGCCGCTGTTTTATCACTCCATCGCCAATCATCTTCCAACGTCCTGTTTCCCCACCTGTTTGTGAATTCAGTCCGGCCATAGCCCAGGGTTGTAATATTGTAGAAATAGAATTTCCCTTGATTTTCTTTGCCTCCCGCAGTTTCTCCAAATGCTGCAAATCCTGCCGCAGCTTGCTTTTCTTTCTTCTCGGCTTCAGCCTCTGCCTTTGCTTTAAGGTCGGCTATATAGGTTTCAAAATAGTTCAGTCGTTCAGCTTCGGGCATTTCAAATAAGCGGATAATGCTATCCGTTTCTTCTGCCACTTCTTCATAGGCGATTACATCTTCAAGATTGTCTAATTTCTTTCCAATAGTCCGATGCTTTTTTGTGTTCTCATCGAGATTCTGCAAAAGGCTATCATAATAACCTCCGGCCGTTTTATATTGATTTTCATCAAAATAATAATCCGCAAGGTGTTCGTAGTTCAATGCATTAAGGCGTCGTTCCTCCAGAGAAGCTCTTAAGGATTTATTGTAGTAAGCAATTGCCAGGCTGTCTGAATTGTTCTGTGCATGAAAAACTGCGATCTCGTGATAGATCTTGTCCAAAAAAGGCCTGTTTTCCCTGTTCTCTTCCAGTTCGGTCAGATATTCCAGGAGTCCTTCTTTAGTTTCAGCGGTGATTTCTGTATTCCGTATTTTTTGAAGGTGTGCATTAATCATATACACTCGAGGCGATCTTCTATTGAGGTCAATCACCCGGTCAAAGGCGAAATTGGCACTGTCCTTATGCCCAAGTTCATTGTACAATTGTCCAATGATAAATAAGTAGCGGCCTTTTTCCGCGATCCGGGTAGTGTATGCAGCAGCGATCTTTAATTCTCTCATCGCTGTATCTGGCGCATTTCTGTTGATATAAACCTGAGCAATTGTAGCATGGGCATCTGAATATTCCTGATCGTTCAAGCGTTCAAATTTCATCAGGAGACCTAAATTTTTTAACGCCAATTCTTCATTTTCCAGGCGTACATTGGTTTTTTCCCGCCAAATAGCGGCTTCATTTAATTTCTTACTTTGGTCGAATTTTCGCAAGACATAATTGAAAGACTCCAGAGCCGGTACAAAACGCTGATCATAGTATCGGGCTTTGCCCAACAAAATAAATGCATCAGCTGTTTGCGGATTTCGTTCCACATCGCCAACGTCCATGCTGTGCTTTTGGATTGCTTTAGTCGCTTTTTCTTCGGCAAGCACGAAATTCGGATTTGCTTCCTCTGAAGCAAGAATTACCTCTTCCCGGATCTCGAGGGGTTCTATGGGTAATACTTCCCAATAATTATCGCGGTAATTCTGATTGAGTTGTGCCCGACCTTCCTCAAAGGCAATATTACCATTGTACAAGACATTGTACTTGGTATTTAAGGAATGCCAATTCCTGTTTAAAAAGGCGTCTTTCTTGGTAGAACAAGCGTTAATCCAAATGCCCCCAAGAACACCGATAAGGATTATTTTAAAACGAAGTTTCAATTTTCTCGGTATTCGTACGTAATCTTAACTGAAAAAGGCTGTGATTATTATGCCTCCGGGCCTAAAATTAAGCGAATATTCTTACCGAACAGGCTGCCGAAAATAAAACCGTTGGAAATATGTCTGTGTAATGCCCGGAAATTGATCAGTCGGCAAGGGTTCCACTAAAGAAGTTTTCCAGTTCTTTCAAGGTCTCTTCAGAAGTCACAATATCTTTGACAATATCCCCTTTTTCCAGGACGACAATACGTTCACTTACTTCCGTAACATGCATTAAATCATGACTGGATATTAGTACTGTGATTTCCTGATTTGAGGCAAGATCTTTAATAATTGATTTCAAGCGTATTTGAGTAGTTGGATCCAAGTTGGCAAAGGGCTCATCCAGCACGATGATCTCAGGATTCCCAATAAAGGAAGCAACAATTCCAACTTTCTTTTGATTCCCTTTTGAAAGGTCACGTAAATATTTCTTTTGCCCTAAAATTTCGCCATGAAAGAAATCCTGAAATTGCTCTAGTAATGAATGTACATCTGCCTTATTCCGTCCGCGTAACTCCCCAATAAAATAAAAATATTCTTCCGGGGTGAGATAGCCAATAAGAAATGACTCGTCAATAAAGGCTGAGGTAAATGGCTTCCATGCTTCACTATTATTCACATCAACCTCATTGGAAATTATCGTTCCAGTAGACGGTTGAACCAGGTCTAGCAGAATACTAAAAAAAGTGGTTTTCCCGGCACCGTTGTTGCCAACCAATCCAAAGCTCTGTCCCTTTGGAATGTCCAGATGTTCGATATTGAGTACGGTCTTATTTCCATACTTCTTTGTAACGTTTTGTACGTTGATCATAATCCCAAATTTCTTGATCAGTTTTTCTGGCTATACGCCAGAAGCGTTTTATATTTTTCTTTTTTGTAGATCTTTTCAATGATACCAAAAACCTTCTCCTTAAAAACATACCCTAATACCCCGGTCAATGCTACCAGTATAAATCCTGCTGTTTCTCCTATAAAAATATGCCCAATCATGTAAACACCCAGCGGTAGCACGAGTTTAGGAATCGTAAGAAGCATAGTTTTGGCATTAAATGCCTGTTTATCTCCGAATGCATTCTTATTGCTGTTTAAGTCGATCGGGGTCTTTATATAAGCCCCGCCCCACAGTACTAAATAGGAATTAATCCCAATATTATAAACTGCACCCACCAGAATTGCCAGGTAGGTATCAATTCCAAAATAGATATACCAAACGGAAAGAATGGTGCTAATCACAGTCGCAAACAGTATCAAATACCATTTTGAGTTCAGGTATTCCCTGTATTTAATATTCTGACTCATCATTAGGGGGTAATAAGCACTGTCCCAACTAGGAACGTATTGCCCAAAACTGAATAAGAAGCCGCCTGAAATAAAAATTCCGGCGAAAATTTTCCAAGTGGGATGATCAAATGTTTCAAGGCTTTGTGTGAAAAAGAACAGTCCATAGAAAAGAAAAAAGACGCTCATAATCACTGTTGTCTTAGATCGCTTATTCCTGCGAATAAGCCGTATATCATTTTTTAAAAAGGTGCCAAGATTCCCGAATCGGTTAAGCCAGGCATAATCCTCTGTTTTAGCTTCAGAATGTTTTGTAGCCAGGCCAGCATCCAGATACATATGCCTCCTGAAATAAGAAAATGCAGCAAAGTACATTCCAACTAACAATGCCCATGGTAAAATCGCCGTCCATGGCAATTCATATAATACCTGAAACGCAGGATTCGTATAAACTGTAATGTCAAACCAACCATAATACTGGCTGATCCCTAAGATAAGCATAAGGGCTACCAATGGATAGAATACACTATCCATATTATTCATCATTACATTAAGGAAATTATTTGTGTAGAACAAGGCAAAAATTCCCAAATGCCAACCTAGTACGCCCAGGGGATCATAACCCTGTGTGATCAGTACAATTGAAAAGGGAACGAAGAAAAAAGCATGCATGATGTTGAAAAAAGAAGCTACTGTTTTCCAAAGGGAATATTTTACAACACCGTTTTTCTTTATGGGTTGATATAGCAAGGTCCTGATATTCAACACAGGCATTTTCTGAAACATATACCTCATGATAAGGTCTGCTGCCAGGTAGTAGATCATAAAACTATTTACAATAGTAAGCGGATCGCCCAATTCCAGATCCTCAATAATAAAGTAGGCCCCTACACCCAGCATTAAAAATGTAGCACAGAAATAAAGGCCCATGAATATTAGAAAAATACTAAAGGCCAGATTTGATTTAAATGCAGCTGCCCGGGTAAAGGATTTCCATTGCAGCGTAATAAAATGCCTAAACATAGATCTTGTTGATAGCGTTGGAAGGTTAGTGGCGCAAAAGTAATTTTTGTTACATCAATTTCCTATTCCATAGAACTCGAATTGCTTTGCATAGAATACTTACTTTTGCAAAAAAAAAATTGAGCGCATTTCATTCATTACGGATTTCCAGGATTGTTCCGAATACACCCAACGCTGTTACCATTTATTTTGAGGTGCCGGAAAACTTGTCTTCTGAATTCACTTTTATTCCAGGACAATACATCACGATTCGCTATTCCCATGATGGCGAAGAAATACGTCGGGCATATTCCATTTGTAGTTCCCGATCCGATGACTCTCTTGCAATAGGCGTCAAGGAAGTTCCCGATGGGAAGTTTTCTGTCATCGCTAATCGCAAATTAAAGGAAGGGGATACGTTAGATGTGATGCCACCGGAAGGGAGATTCATTTTTGAAGCTGCTACAAGCCCTCAAAATATAATAGCATTTGCTGCAGGAAGCGGTATTACACCTATCATGAGCATTGCGCATGAGGTTTTAAAATCTCATGATGCTAATCAATTTGTGCTGTTGTATGGAAACCAGGGAAAAAACGAGACCATGTTCTATGATGAGCTGACGGATTTACAAAAACAATATCCAGAGCGCTTTTCTCTTCACTATTCCTTTAGCAGAACTTCAGAAGAAGGTGCATTATTTGGAAGGATAGACGCAGCAAAAGCCAATTACTTGCTGAAGAACAAGCATAAAGATGTCGCTTTCGACTCATTCTACCTTTGCGGGCCTGAGACCATGATCCAGGAAGTTAAGTCCTTGCTGTTAGAACAGGGGATTCATCAAGATCATATCTTTTTCGAGTTATTCACAACCCCCGTTGAAACTGAGAATACTTCAACACCTGAGCAGACAGATGATTCAAAATCAAGTGTTCAGGTGATTTTGGATGATGAAGAATATTCCCTGGTCATGAAACGAAAAGAACTGCTGCTGGATGCAGTGCTCAATGCCGATATAGATGCTCCGTATTCATGCCAGGGGGGTGTCTGCAGTACCTGCATTGCGAAAGTGACCGAAGGAAAGGTTGTCATGGAGAAAAATCAGATCCTGACAGATAGCGAAATCGAAGAAGGTTATATACTTACCTGTCAATCTCATCCGACAACACCCACTCTTAAAATCGATTACGATGATGTTTAGGCATTCGAACGCCATTTTTTCAAGACATTGACGGCATTTTCATATCCAATTTCAAAGGCTGCATCGATCTGTTTCTTATCCAAGACTCCAATGTTCTTTAAATCAAAAGGTTGAAAGAGAAGATCGCAATTTTTTGGTTTCTCTTTATTCAAGGCATACATCATTAGGCCTGTAGTGCGTTGGACCAGTTGTAAGGAAGAGGTTAGTTCTTTTTGAGCTACGTCTTTTAACATAGTAACATTACTTCCAAAAATTGGAAGCTTTCCATTTTTAAAGGGCTCGATAGGAAAATTATTCATGATCCCCCCATCTGCAAAGAGTGTTTCGTCAATTTTCACCGGACTGAAGTATGGCGGTAAGGCTGCGGATGCCAAAACCGGCCTTATCAGGGGGCCATTGTCAAAAATAACGGGCTCTCCCTTTTCCAAATTAGTCGCTATTACATAGAGTTTGCACTCCAGCTTTGAAAAGTCGTCATTAGGAATCCCTTTCTTGAACATATTATAATATCGCTCCGTATCTAAAAGTCCGGGTTTACTCCATGTCAAAAAATTATATTTGAAGAGTGGTATAGTCCTGAAAAAGTCGAGCATTTCATCGATGTTTTTTCCACTACCATGTAGTGCGCCGACTATCGCCCCTATGCTGGTACCCGATATTGCTGAAATACCTATTTCCTGTTCCTGTAAAGCCTTAATCAAACCAATATGTGCCATACCACGAACGCCGCCACCTGACAAAACCAAGTTGATGCTCTTTGTTGCTTTTTCCATATCTAGTTCAATAGCACTGCTGGCGTGAAATTAACCGCTTTTTTAATATACGATCATAAAATACAAACCCTTTTTACCAACCAGGTAGTTTGTTGGCATGAATCAAGGGGCACATAAATTCAAAACTTTGCGTTTCAACGTATTAGCGAAGTAACTCAACCTGATTCGGAGGTATAGTCCCCTCCTATTAACATTTGGTATACAAACCAGGTGGTCGGATAGGTGAAAATACCCTTTTTGGCCTTTTCTCCAAGCTTTATGTAATGATTACAGGTCTCTCCGACCAATTAAAAAGGTATATTTATCGCGCTAAATATGAAGAGAGTGACCCTTACAGTTCCTAAAACTGCCATTTTACTTTTCGCCAGGACATCTCAGGCCGAAATGCAGCATAAATGGATGCCTAACGGCGAGTATCTCTTCGAGCAGTTCAACGAACATTCATTAAAATTAATTCAGCATTCAGGGCTGCCTTATTTTCATATTTCTGAGAAAGATCAGCATGGTCAAAATTTTGGTGAAAAGTTTACGAATGCCATTCTAAAAATTTTTGATTCAGGATTTGATCGTATTATTTCCATTGGAAATGACACGCCTCATTTGACCAAACTTGAACTTCGTAAAGCGATTGAATCATTAGAAGTCGGAAATCAGGTTTTGGGCCCATCCAGGGATGGTGGAATTTATCTTCTTGGACTCTTGAAATCAGAATTTGACAAAAAGCGTTTTTTAGCTTTTTCCTGGGGTCGTTCATCCCTTTACAAAGAATTGAAAGAACATTTGGAAATAAAAGGGGAGAATCCGCTGATTCTCCCTGCTTTTGTAGATATAGATGATATCTCTGATATCCCTTTTTTACTTAGGTTAACATATTTTATACCATTTAGTATATTTAAATTATTTCAAGCCTTGCTAAGCAGGAAAAAAATAGTGAGTTTTGAACTGGTATTGGGGGAAATCACTCCATTTTATACCCCTAATTCTAACAAAGGATCTCC
>JAOTYW010000281.1 GCA_029861705.1 Flavobacteriaceae bacterium | reverse complement strand
TCGAAATACCTGAATACATGGGATACTGAATATCATGAATTCCCTTTTGGAGTGGGTTACCACGATCGTAACCCAAAATCGTTTTACACCCGAACAAAGGAGTTTATAAATGCTGCGAAAAAAAGCAAGAAACCATTTTTCCTTTATGCAAATCCAATAGATCCACATCGCCCCTGGGATAACACAAAGCAAGAGAAAGAAATGGTGGCAAAATGGAATCCCGATAGAAGATATCCGGAGCCCTCAAAAAAATATTCCACAGAGGAAATTGAAGTGCCGGAGTTTTTATTGGATTTGCCCGATATAAGAGAAGCATTAGTGCCTTATTACAACGCCCTGAATCGGGGAGATGAATGCATAGGTAGCATATTACAAGCCATTGATGACAGTGATATGCGCGATAACACATTGGTGATTTTCCTTTCGGATCATGGAATGGGAGCACCGGGTGCTAAAAACACCTTGTACCAGGACGGTATACGTACCCCTATGATTTTTCGATGGCCCGAAAAGATACAGGAAGGAGTGATTGATGATAATTCAATAGTATCAGCCATAGACATTGTTCCCACTATTTTGGACGCAGCAGGATTACCATCGCTGGAAGCGACAGAGGGAAAATCTATTATTGATGTGATACTTGGCAAGTCGACCAAAACAGAAAGAGAATATGCTTATGCTTCAAGTAACTACAGGTCAAATTCTTCACAAGAAGAGTTCTTCCCACACAGGGCGATTATAGATGAATCCTATTGTTACATATTCAACTCTTATGTGGTTCGCTCGGATGGAAAAAAAGCAAAGCATAGCGGGTGGATGGATGTTGTAAATTCCAGTTTATCAAAAAACGAAAAGCTAAAGAATAAAATAGATTACATGGTTTACCGTGCTCCGGAGGAGTTGTATGATTTGAAGGAAGATCCCGGGTGTTGGGACAATCTTGCACAGGATCCCGATCATACAGAAAATTTAAAGGAGTATAGAAAAAAGCTTCTTAAAGAAATGAAAGAGACAGCTGACCCGGAATTGAATTATTTTAATTTCTAACAAGGAAGCTACAGTACAAAAAGAATAACATGGAGACAATTGATTACAAAAATTAGTACGCAATGAAATTGTTTTTTAAAATATTTATTTTCTTACTTATCCCACTCAGTGTTTTTGCATCAGAAAGCAAAAAGAAACCGAATGTGATATTCATTTTTGTTGATGACCAGGGCTACTACGATTTAGGTTGTTACGGCGCCACAGAGGTGAAAACCCCGCGCATTGATGCGCTGGCTGAAAAAGGTATTCGTTTTACCGACTATTACGCAGCGGCTCCTATATGCAGCCCTTCACGGGCTGGATTGCTTACCGGTTGTTATCCACGAAGAACAGGCAATGAAATATGGGTGCACAGGCCCGATTCAAAAGAAGGGATTCCTCCTTCACGTACAACCATGGCAGAGTTATTTCAAAACGAGGGCTATGCAACAGCTTGTATAGGCAAGTGGCATTTGGGATTTTCTGAACCTTTTTTACCCCAAAACCAGGGATTCGATCATTATTTTGGAATTCTACACAATTTGGATTCTTATGAAGTTATTCATTACGAGGAGCAAGGCGGAGTCCCATTGCTGAGAAATGGAGAAATCGTTTTACGTGATCCGGATCCCGGCAATTTAACGAAGCAATACACCGAAGAAGCTATTACATGGATTGAAAAACAAAGTACAGAAGAAAAGCCTTTTTTCCTTTATTTACCGCATACCATGTTGCATATTCCTTTAGGTGTAGGTAAAGAGTTTGAAGGAAGTTCTGACTGGGGGTTATATGGTGATGCCATCCAGGAGATGGATTTCTATGTGGGAAAATTGATTGATGCCCTGGATCGTTTGGGAATTGGTGATGAAACCATCGTTATCTATGTTTCCGATAATGGTCGCGGACCCGGACGAAATGAGAATCAACCGATAAGAGGCGGGAAAATAACTTGTTATGAAGGAGGCTTGCGTGTTCCGGGTATAGCTTATGCTCCGGGGTTGATACAGCAAGGTGTTACTTCCAATACTGTGGTTCATGCCATGGATTGGTACCCAACATTGGCTTCTTTAGCTGGTATCTCCATTCCTGATGAAGTTATTTTGGATGGCAGGGATTTAAGTGCCCTTCTGCAAGGTAAAACCAATGATATTCCTGCATTTCAGAAAACAATCTCTATGAACGCTGATGTTCCTTTAAGACGAAATTTTCATTCAGATATAGAATGGAAAAATACATTTACAAGGGAAGAATATCTTAACGCGTTTTTCTACCATGGGAGCCAGGGCGCATTGGCAGCTGTTCGCTCCGGCAAATGGAAGTTGTCCTTGCATCCCGATTTGAAACTCTATGATCTGGAAAAAGATCCTGGAGAAAATAATCCGATAAACAAGAAGGAAATCAAAAGAAAATTGCGTGGAATGGTCATTCAGTTCCAAAGGGAAATGAATAGAATATAGAACAACCTAATTATGAAAACTATTATTAAAAGTATTGTATGCTTTGTGATCGTTTTAGGCTGTTTTAAATCCCTTTTTATCTCTATAATTAGAACTGAATTGAATATATAAAAAAGTTATTGAATAATTTT
>JAOTYW010000099.1 GCA_029861705.1 Flavobacteriaceae bacterium | reverse complement strand
GTTCCAAAAAGTCTTCGGCGCCGGAGAAAGCTACTTCATTGATGTATTTTTTAATTTCCGCCTCTGTCATGCCAATACCCTGGTCAAGGACATGTAATTTCTTTCCTTTCTTGTCTATTTTGATCTCAATGATCGGATTACTAATATCCTCTTTTATCTCGCCAACAGAAACTAGGTGTTGTAGCTTCAGAGTGGCATCAGTTGCATTGGAGACAAGTTCCCTTAGGAATATTTCATGGTCTGAATACAGGAATTTTTTTATGAGGGGGAAAATGTTTTCGACGGATACATTGATCTTACCGCTGGGCATAGTATTGTTTTTTTAGAGTTGTTTTTATAAGTCAAAAAAAATACCAAATTGATCAGGCTGACAAACTGACACAGAGAAAAAAATAATTTAATTACAATATTATGTTAAAAATGTTTAATAAAATATAATAAAAATTAAACATTATTTATATTTAAGATGAAATCTTGTTATGAAAAGATTTTTGGTTAGTTGCTAACTATTTAATGGTTAGGTTGTTTATTAGTGTGCCCTTTATCCATCTGGGGCACGTTTTTTTTTCAAACTCTTACCACCGGCGGAGTTGTTTCGCTGATAGGTCGCTCCGGCATTTTTAAGTATATTCGAATCAGATTACGAGTCGATCTAGTCCATTGTAAAATGAGGGTACAGGAGTGCCCACAATCCAAGAACATATGTACAATTCAAGAATTGCAGGTTTGGGATTTTACGTACCCGAAAATGTGGTGACAAATGATGATTTGTCCAAATTAATGGATACCAGCGACGAGTGGATCCAGGAGCGTACCGGAATTAAGGAACGAAGGCATATAATTAAGGGGGAAGAGACCACATCCAGTATGGGTGTCAAGGCTGCCAAAATGGCTATATCAAACGCAGGACTTACCCCTGACGATATAGATTTCATAGTCTTTGCAACCTTAAGTCCGGATTATTATTTTCCTGGCCCGGGCGTAATGGTTCAGCGCGATCTGGAAATGAAAACAGTTGGAGCCGTGGATATCCGGAATCAATGCTCCGGATTTGTTTATGGCATATCGCTGGCCGATCAGTATATAAAAACTGGCATGTATGAAAATGTACTGGTTATAGGTTCTGAATTGCATTCTACAGGCTTAGATATGACTACCAGAGGCCGGGATGTATCTGTTATTTTCGGAGATGGGGCAGGTTCAGTAGTGCTGAGGCGGGAAGAAAACCTTGAAAAAGGGATACTCTCGTCCCACTTGCATTCGGAAGGTCAGCACGCCGAAGAACTTTCGGTAATAGCACCGGCAATGGGGACACGCTGGGTTACTGATATTCTTGAAGCGAACGATCCTGACGACACCTCCTATTTTCCGTACATGAATGGGAAATTCGTCTTTAAAAATGCAGTCGTGCGTTTTTCAGAAGTGATCCGAGAAGGCCTTGAAAAGAATAATCTGGGTGTTGAGGATATCGATATGCTAATTCCGCATCAGGCTAATTTGAGAATAGCTCAATTCATCCAAAAGAAATTTAAACTCTCCGATGATCAGGTCTATAATAATATCATGTATTATGGAAATACCACAGCGGCCTCCATTCCCATAGCCCTAACTGAAGCCTGGCAAAAAGGGAAAATTAAGGATGGAGACCTGGTAATCCTGGCAGCTTTTGGCAGCGGCTTTACCTGGGGCAGTGTCGTTATAAGGTGGTAATCCACAAACTTTCTGAATACTAATGGGAAAGCGCATAAAGAAATTAACGCCAAAGTTGATCTCCTTCATTGAGAAGCAACGGCTTTTTTTTGTTGCTACCGCTATGAAGGAAGGCCGTATAAACTTATCGCCAAAGGGCCTGGATTCGTTTAGGATACTATCAGAATCACAAGTTGTTTGGTTGAATCTTACGGGCAGCGGAAACGAAACAGCCACCCATCTGAAATTTCAAGACAGAATGACGATCATGTTTTGCGCCTTTAAAGGCAATCCTATGATCCTTAGACTTTACGGATCAGCAAAAGTATTCCACGAGCGGGATGTAGCCTGGCAGGAACTTCAAACTCATTTTCCCGATACGGCAGGGAGAAGACAGTTCATTCTAATGGATATTGACCTGGTTCAGACCAGCTGTGGCTTTGGTGTCCCCTTACTGGAATATAAAGGGGAACGAGATCTATTAGGCCCCTGGGCAGCCGAAAAAGGGGAACAGGGACTTCAAAATTACTGGTCAGCGAAAAATGTTATTAGTCTGGACGGACATCCCACAGGGATATTTGATAAGCCTAAGGAATAGTCAGTAGCATTCCACAATATTACACGATTTAAATACTACATCCCCGAACGCTTCGGCAGTTATTTCTTAGAAGATACCACCACTTCCCTGCTTCGTATTATCATCACGCCGCTTTCTTTTCAATGCCCTGTTTTTGCCACTGCCAAAGCGGTAGGCCAATCCGGCATAGACATTTTGACTCTCCCAGTTGAAATTGCCATTCTGTTCAAAGGGCCGGTCACCTTCGAAAGCAAAGCGCATCGTGTTGAAAACGTCATTAAAATTCAAACTTAAAGTTCCCTTGCCTTGTGCGAAACTGTACCGAGCACCCATATTCACAAAGTACATTGGGTCAACGGTGAATTGTATAGTCCGGTTATTTCCCCTGTAAAAACCAAACAACTGAAAAGTCAGATTCTTTGTGGCTTTAAAGCTGTTATTCATTCTAAAATTCCAGGCAGTATTTTCTACTTCCACTTCAGAGATTACAATATCATCTTCCGTAGCTGATGAATTCGGGGCCAATAAGCTTTCAGTCAATCCTCTTTGGGTTTGTGAAAACAGATCGAAACTGCTGTTTATACTCCACCATTTTGCCAGTTTGTAATTCAGCGAGACTTCCATACCATAGGCTGAGGTATTATCAAAGTTGTCATAGGTAAGGATGAGTTTATTCAGATCTAATCGATCAACATAAACTGCCCGGTTGATCTCATCTTTGATGCTTCGGTAAAAAACTCCGGCCGTCAGGCTTCCTTTCTCAAAGCGACGGGTAAAATTTGTTTCATAAGAGTCTGTAAACTGTGGCACAAGACTGGGATTTCCAAATGATGATAGCAGGGGCGTAGCAAATTCACGAATCGGGTTTACCTGCGATAACCCCGGTCTGTCTACCCGTCGGCTGTAGCTCAGTTGGAATTGATTTTTCTCCCCAGGGGAATAAGTTATAAAAGCGGAAGGATAAATTTGAGTGTAATTATCGGTAAAGACTCTTATGGCATTTGTATCAGCCACAACTTCCACATCCTCTACACGAACTCCGGCCTGATATGACCATTTTTCATATTGTTTGCCAAAAGTGACATAGGCCGAGTAAATATCCATTCCATATATAAAATGTGTGCTGGGAGTCGGAATCAGGTCGCCATTGGCATTAAAACTCAGTCCGGTTGACATATAGTCCACTTCGGTTTCAAATATCCTGGCCTCTACTCCAGCCTCAATTTTAGTTATAGAATCCAGCGGATTTACATAATCAAGGTTGGCAATGGTTTGAGTACGTTTTGTATCAACAAAATCCATATAATTGGGAAACAAAGTGGTGCCTGTTGATCTGAAATTGGCCACTTCGTCGCTATTAAATTCATTACGGTCTACTTCAAGTTCAATATTATGTCCTTCTTTACCGAAATCCAGTTTATAGTCAAAATTATACTGCTCGCTGTGATTATCATTGTCATTCCTGAAATATTGAGTTGAGTTCTGATCGGGATCATTGAGGTACAGGACATTTGTTATTCCATCGCCTTTGCCCTTAAAATAATTTTGGTTTGTGAAAAAGGAGATGGTGTTTTTTTCATTCAGGAAAAAATCCATTCCTACCTTATAGAGATGAGATTTGTTATTATTTAAAAAATCGAATACCTGCCTTGAATTTTCATCGACCCTGAAAATTGTGCCATCGTTGACATATTTACCAATGTTATTGCCGTAGTTACCATATATATTGACTTTGCCATTGCGATAGTTCAGATCAATTGAACTATTGAATTTTGCTTCGATACCCACTGTTAAGCCTGTATTAAGATTTCCATTAAATCCAATATTGGCATTTTTATGAAGGACGATATTGATAATACCACTCATCCCTTCAGGATTATATTTTGCTGAAGGATTAGTGATCAGTTCTATCGATTTAATGGATGTGGATGGGATCTGTCTCAGTAATTGTGCTACCGGAATATTGGAGAGTTTGCCATCCACCATAACGCGTACATTGGAATTACCGCGAAGCGATAATTCACCGGTTTGTTGATCCACATTGACCGATGGAATGTTATTCATAATATCGGATGCTGTGGCACCAGTTGTGGTCAGGTCTTTCCCAACATTAATTACTTTCCGGTCAATTTTTTGCTCAATTGTAGTGCGTTCTCCTACTACTTCAACACCGGATAATTCTTCTACTTCTTCTTCCAGCACAATAGTTCCAAGGTCGAGCTTCCTGTTTTCCTTGCTTATTTCTATCTGCTGCGCAAAAGTTTTGTAACCGATAAACTGGACTTCAAGAATATACGTACCTTCTTCCAGCTTCTTAAGTTCAAATGTCCCCTCTTCTGTAGTTATTCCCCCACTTATCGTGCTGTTATCTTCAATAGACTTAAGAACAATAGCGGCAAAAGGAACGGGCTGTTGAAGAGTCTTTTCTATGACTCTTCCACTTATACTTCCAATTTTAGTTTCTGAAGGATCTGTATGAGCATGGACCCTAGTTGCTCCCCATGACAGGAGAGCAATGCCCAAAAGGGTAATTCTTAGTAACATGACATTTTTTGATTGATGGTCACTTACTTGACGGCTGTTGGCCTGGTTTTGTTACCATCAACGTAACACTTTAACATTTGTTAACATTTGGCCTGGGGGAACGACCCTTCTGAGAAGGTTGCCTTAAAAGTTAGAAATCAGATCGCTTGCTTGAAGATCTAAGACATAAAACGTGAAACCCCGACAGAGCTGCCGGGGTTTCGTTTATTGATAAGCTATACTAAACACTAACCATTAACTATAAAAAAATATAGCATTACCAATTTCTTAATGATTACTTTATATTCAAAGGACGCGTATTAATTTTATTTTGTGCTTGATATTAACAGTAATTAACACCCATTTTCAAATGAAATCAACTCTCGTATTTGGTGCTTCCTTAAAACCGCATCGCATAAGCTACCAAGTCGTAATGAAATTACGGTCAAAGCAAATTAAAACTAGTGCATTCGGGGTTAAGGAAGGTCATATAGACGGGGTACAAGTTATAACCAATTTGGATAAATTACAAAGTGCCCATACGATCAGTTTGTATATTTCGCCCCCAAATCAACCCGAATATTTTGATCAAATTTTATCGTTAAATCCATGTCGTGTCATATTTAATCCGGGTACGGAAAACCCTGTATTTTATAACATACTCAAAGCGAATGATATAGAAGTAGAAATTGCATGCACCCTAACCATGCTTGCTCTGGATGTGTACTAGTACTTTGTTGAAGTGACGCATATAACGACACAGGTTAAAAAAAATTAAATTTCAACAAAATCATACAGAAATTGCTTTATTTTCTTTCAAAATCCACAAACCAATGAACGTCAAAAGTCCGTTGAACGGTAACAATTCATAGCCAACCTGATATCCACCAAGGGACTCAGGAGGGATATTTCCAAGAAGATAGATTATACTGACACATACTACAGCAACGATCCAAACATATCGATCCTTGATCTGATACTTTGTAAATATTCCAAAGGCAAATAATCCGAGTAATGGACCATAAGTGTATGTAGCCACCGTAAGCAAACCATCTATGACATTGCTATCAAGGACATATTTAAAAAGGATCACTACTAAAACCAAAACTACGCTCATCCACACATGGGTGCGTTTGCGAATTTTCTTTTGATCTTCTTCCGGTTTCTTTTCAATACTGAGAAAATCCACACAGAAAGAAGTTGTCAAGGATGTTAAGGCACTATCTGCACTGCTATAAGCGGCTGCGATCAATCCAAGCAAAAATGTAACCCCTACCCAAATACCCAGATCACTGTTTAAAGCAATTTCCGGGAAGAGCAAATCGGATTTTGGTGAACCATCCATTAAAGGAATAGAAATATTCTCTTTTGCAGCATAGATAAACAACAAGGCCCCCAGCAAGACAAATAGGAAGGTGACCATGACCAGGACAATACTAAAGGTCACCATATTTTTTTGTGCATCCCCAATATTCTTGCAAGTGAGGTTCTTTTGCATCATATCCTGATCCAGCCCGGTCATGCAAATGGTGATAAACATCCCTCCCACAAATGATTTTATAAAATGATTCCTGGCCAGGAAGTCGTCCGTAACCAAAAATTTGCTATACGATTTTAGTTCTTCTGAGGCTAAAAATTCTCCAAATGTCCAGTCCAAACGTGCATTGATAAAATAGATACAAAGTATGACTGCCAGAATCATAAATAAGGTCTGCAAAGTGTCTGTCCAGACTATCGTCTTTATTCCGCCTTTGTAGGTATAAACCCAGATCAAGAGGATTGAAAGGACAACGGTGATCTCAAAGGGGACCTTCCAGGCATCAAAAACAAATTGCTGCAAAACGATGGCTACCAAAAAGAGCCTGAAGGCGGCTCCGAGTACTCTCGATATAAAAAAGGAAACAGCCCCTACTTTATAACTCGTAGGACCGAAACGCGTATTTAGGTATTCATATATGGATGTGACATTAAGTCGGTAATAGAGCGGTAACAACAGAAAGGCCACTACAAAATAGCCCACGAGGTAGCCCAGGACTACTTGCATATAGCTGAATTGTGAATCTTCCACCCATCCGGGTACAGATATAAAGGTCACACCGGATAAGGATGCCCCGACCATTCCAAAGGCAACTACGAACCAAGGAGATTTTTTTCCAGCTTTAAAAAAGTCTGCGTTTGAATCATTCTTACCTGTCAGGTAGGAGATAAGCATTAGAACGCCAAAATATAGGGCAATGATAAGGAGAATGTGCGTTGCAGACATAGCAAGAAAATTGCGCCCAAAGTACGAAAACTTAAATTATGATGTATTTTTGCCTCTATGGAATTTTCATCCAAATTACTGGAGAATGCAGTCTATGAAATGTCTCAATTACCAGGCATTGGCAAGCGTTCAGCCCTCAGGCTCGTATTACATTTGCTAAAGCAGCCGGAGGCCCAAACCGGCAGGCTTGCCGAGGCACTCAACACACTCCGAAGTCAGATCAAGTTCTGCAAGAGCTGTCATAATATTTCGGATCTTGATCTATGTGAAATTTGCGCTAATCCTGCAAGGGACAATAGTATTGTATGTGTAGTTGAAGACATCCGTGATGTCATGGCCATAGAAAACACAGCTCAGTTCAAGGGCTTGTACCATGTACTTGGGGGGAAGATCTCACCGGTAGAAGGAATTGGGCCTCAGCATCTCAATATAGACTCCCTGCTTGAAAAAGTAAGATCCTGCGGTATTAAGGAATTGATCTTTGCCTTAAGTGCAACCATGGAAGGGGACACGACAAACTTTTATTTGTACAAAAAACTTCAGGACGAAGATATTATAACATCTACCCTGGCCCGAGGGGTTCCTGTAGGGGACGAATTGGAATATGCAGATGAAGTTACGCTCGGAAGGAGCATCCTTAATAGGATCCCATTTGAAAATTCCTTAAAAGCCAACTCCTGAAAAGGCCTCTTTAAATGAGGGCCAAGGCTCTTAAATTTTAGTACTTTTGCAAGGTATTTAGAAACCCAGTTTTGTTCACATGTCAAAATTTGAATTGAAATTGCCCCAAATGGGCGAAAGTATTGCTGAAGCGACACTTACTGCCTGGTTAAAAGAAGTTGGAGACACCATTGAACTGGACGAGGCAGTCTTTGAGATCGCTACAGATAAGGTAGATTCAGAGGTACCCAGCGAGGTGGAAGGCGTATTGCTTGAAAAGCTGTTTTCCGAGGATGATGTCATCAAAGTAGGACAGACGGTTGCCATAATACAGACAGAAGGAGGAGAAGAACCCAAGGCTGAACCCAAAACAAAAGTAGAAACGACTGTCGAGGAAGAAGTCGAGGAAATAGTACAGGAAGTAGAAAAAACCGTTGTAGTAGCTAAAGAAACTGCAGCTTCGCCTCCGAAGCCGGTCACTACCGGGTCTTCTAGTAAGTTCTATTCACCTTTAGTTCGAAATATTGCCCAAAAAGAAGGGGTATCCATGACAGAACTGGATGCAATTGTTGGATCAGGGAAAGAAGGAAGGGTAACCAAGAATGATATAATGGCCTATTTGACTAATGGGCGCTCACAAATAGTAAAAGAAAGCACAGCTGAGCCAGCATCACCTCCCGTCCAGGAACAACCCGCGGCTTCGCCCCCGGAACCTGTTGCTGAAGTAGTACCTCCACCTCCACCAGCACCAAAAACCCAGGCTCCAACCTCACCTATCCTTGGAGCAAAAGACGAAATAATCCCTATGACCCGCATGGGGAAGTTGATCGCTCAGCACATGGCTCATTCCATTTCCACATCGGCTCATGTGCAAAGTTTTGTAGAGGCAGATGTCACTGGCGTAGTACAATGGAGGAATGACGTAAAAGCGGCTTTTGAGAAAAGGGAAGGTGAAAAACTTACTTTCACCCCTATTTTTATGGAAGCCGTGGCCAAAGCCCTGAAACAGCATCCTATGATGAATATATCCGTGGATGGGGATAATGTGATAGTGAAGAAAAATATTAACATCGGTATGGCAGTAGCCCTCGAAGATGGCAACTTAATTGTACCGGTCATTAAGAATGCAGACCAGTTAAATCTGGTCGGGATGACCAAAGTGATCAATGATTTAGCTTTCCGTTCACGTAATAATACCCTCAAACCAGATGAAGTACAGGATGGTACATATACGGTAACTAATGTAGGTTCCTTTGGCAGTTTAATGGGAACTCCGATCATCAATCAACCTCAGGTTGGTATCCTGGCCTTGGGCGCAATTCGCAAAGTACCATCTGTTATAGAAACTCCCGATGGAGATTATATTGGTGTGCGAAGTAAAATGTTCTTGTCTCACAGCTATGATCACCGTGTCGTGAATGGTGCCCTGGGAGGAACGTTTGTAAAAACCGTTGCTGATATCCTGGAAAACTGGGATCTCAACAGGGAATTCTAATAAGTAACCACTCAGGGACCAAGCTATGGAATTAAAGCTGTCAAAACCTATTTGTTTTTTTGATCTTGAGACAACGGGTACGAATGTCGTATCGGATCGTATTGTTGAGATTGCCATACTTAAGATCCTCCCAAACGGAAATAAGGAGCAACGCAGCTGGTTTGTGAATCCTGAAATGACAATACCGGAGGAATCCATCGCCATACATGGCATCACGAATGAAAAAGTAGCGAATGAGCCTACTTTTAAGCAGATCGCTAAAGATGTGTATGCTATGATCAGGGATAGTGACCTGGGCGGATTCAATCTCGATAGATTTGATATTCCACTTTTAGCCGAGGAAATGCTGCGGGCAGAAATCGATTTTGACATGAAGAATATGATCTCCGTAGATGTTCAAACCATATTCCACAAAATGGAAAAACGAACCCTGGAAGCAGCCTATAAATTCTATTGCGACAAAGAACTAATCGACGCACACAGCGCCTTGGCGGATACTGAGGCGACCTATGAAGTATTGAAGGCCCAGCTAGATCGCTATCCGGAACTGGAGAATTCTATGAAAAGCCTC
>JAOTYW010000280.1 GCA_029861705.1 Flavobacteriaceae bacterium | reverse complement strand
CTGGAGTGAGGCGTTCAGTGTTCCCTTTATGAAGTAATGAAAATTATTCTTTCCATAGGTATTGCTGATGTCCACGTTCCATTCGTTACCTAATTCTGTTCGTATCCCCCCGGTAACTGCATTGTCGGTGATATTTGAGGTAATTCGAGGTGTAAAACCATCCGGATAAATGGAAGGGATCACCCGGGCACCTCCATTTCTCGTGAATGCAAAGGCATCTGTATCCCTGAAATTTCGACCTCCAAAAGCGTATAAATTAGTATTATCCGATAAAGGAACATTGGCATTGACCATAAAATTAAAGCCGTCAATTGACGCTTCGCCGAACCCTTTTCTGAAATCAAAGCCAGGCCGCAAGGTCTTATTCTTGCTCACGTACTCAGTAGTTAAGTTTACATAGCCACCGTCTAAAAATCCAACTCCATAATTCACGCCTGCCTTGACCGAACCTCCGTCAAAACTTTTATCATCGCCAATTTGGTTCCCATCTTTTTCCGTATCAAGCCGGAACCCATCCGTATTCCAAACGCCGTAATTGTCCGCAGCAAAATCACTTGTGTCCACACCTGTATCGGTGTTGTACGCCCCATAACTGACAAAACCTGAAACCTTATCTGTGCCATCTTTCAATACAATATTGATCACGCCTGCAATGGCATCAGAACCATATTGTGCAGAAGCGCCATCTCTTAGGATCTCAATTCTCTTAATGGCCGATACCGGGATGGTATTGAGGTCAGTACCCGTATTACCGCGACCTCTGGTGCCAAAAATATTGATCAGGGAAGACTGGTGTCTTCGTTTACCATTAATAAGCACAAGAGTCTGATCCGGACCTAATCCACGCAGGGTGGCAGGATCAATGTGATCTGCACCATCCGAGCCTGATTGCTTATTCGCATTATAGGAAGGTGCTGCATATTGAAGAAGTTCATTCACTTCAATGCGACCACTTTGAGTGGCAACTTCTGCCACATCTATAACATCTACAGGAACTGCTGTATCCGTAGATGTTCTTTTTAGACTCCTTGAACCTACAACAAGGATCTCATCCAGTTGTAAACCCTCGGACATTGTAATATTGATAGTGCCCTGACCGGCTACTGCCTGCTCGGTAGTCTGGTAGCCAATGTAGCTGAATACCAGGGTGGCTCCATTTGCGACGTCAATGGTATATCTGCCATCGAAATCAGTTGTAGTACCGTTAGACGTTCCTTTCTCAACAATGTTCACACCAACCAATGGTGTGCCATTTTCGTCTTTTACTTCTCCGTTCACAGTTTGCTGCGCCCAAAGCCCCATTAGACTAAATAGCCCAAAAAGACAAGTGAAAATTAATTTTTTCATAGTAGTTGATTGTTAAAGTTGATAATTAAATGTACAATAAATTCAATCGTAACAATAAATTCAATCGTAACATTGTGCATTGTCTATTTTAATATCCTGCTATCTTTGCAGCCGATTAAAAATGACTTATGAAAGCAGGAATTGTTGGATTACCTAATGTCGGCAAATCTACCTTATTCAATTGCCTATCAAATGCGAAGGCCCAGAGTGCGAATTTTCCGTTTTGCACTATTGAACCCAATATAGGTGTTGTCAACGTACCCGATCCACGATTGGAAAAGTTAGACGAATTGGTTAAGCCGGAAAAAGTAATCCCTGCTACAGTGGAGATAGTGGATATTGCCGGACTCGTTAAAGGAGCCAGTAAAGGAGAAGGATTAGGGAATCAATTTCTGGCCAATATTCGTGAAACGGATGCTATTATTCATGTGCTGCGTTGCTTTGATAATGACAATGTCGTCCATGTAGATGGTTCTGTAGACCCAATTAGGGATAAA
Source organism: Flavobacteriaceae bacterium (assembly GCA_029861705.1). Taxonomy (GTDB): domain Bacteria; phylum Bacteroidota; class Bacteroidia; order Flavobacteriales; family Flavobacteriaceae; genus HDS-28. Next base: position 777 of record JAOTYW010000280.1, on the reverse strand, counting down.
GAAACAATTGACATTGAATTGCAATTGAAAGACCTGGAGTCTGTTGAAAAACGACATGACAAAGTGCAACGCGCCGCCAGAACCGGGGATAAAGAAGCTATTAAGGAGGAACTAGTACTTCGGCAAATAAAAGAATCCCTGGAACAAGGCAGATCTGTGCGTTCAATGAGCTTTAATTCAGAAGACTATAAGGCGTATGTGAATCCCTTACAACTGATCACGGATAAGCCAGTGTTATATGTATGTAATGTGGAAGAAAGCGCTGCCAAAGATGGAAATGCGTATGTGGAGAAGGTAAAGCAGGCGATTGCCAGTGAAGAAGCAGAATTGCTGGTTCTGGCTGTGAATACTGAAGCAGATATTAATGAATTAGAGACCTATGAAGAACGGCAAATGTTCCTGGAAGATCTTGGGTTGGATGAACCCGGAGCTGCGAAACTCATTCGATCTGCCTATGAATTGCTAAACTTACAGACTTATTTTACTGCCGGTCCAAAAGAAGTGCGGGCATGGACGTTTCATATCGGGGCTACTGCGCCAGAGGCAGCTGGGGTTATTCATACCGATTTTGAAAAAGGTTTTATCCGTGCCGAAGTCATTTCTTTTGAAGATTACGTACATTATGGTAGTGAGGCCAAAGTAAAAGAAGCCGGGAAAATGAGGATTGAAGGAAAGGAATATATAGTAAAAGATGGAGATGTAATGCATTTCAGGTTTAATGTATAGCCTCTGGAAAACCGAGCATCCAAATAGCATGAAGCCTTAAAAATATCAACA
>JAOTYW010000098.1 GCA_029861705.1 Flavobacteriaceae bacterium | reverse complement strand
GAAGCATTATTCGATTGGTTGGAAAAATCTAAGGGGATGCAGATTCCATTAAAAAGAACGGTAAAATATAGATTTGGGGACTACAAACACAAGAATGAATATTAAGCATTTTATATATCTGATAGGTTTTTCAGCTTTATTGCTGAGCTGCAAGGGCAGTTCAAAAGAGCACCTTTTTACGAACGCTTTGATCGACGAGACAAGTCCATATCTATTGCAACATGCACACAACCCGGTAGACTGGCGACCCTGGAGTGAAACTGTTTGGGAAGATGCAAAAGCAGCGGACAAGCTGGTCATTATTAGTGTGGGCTATTCATCTTGTCATTGGTGCCATGTAATGGAGAAGGAAACATTTGAAGATGAAGAGGTGGCCAAACTGATGAACGAAAAATTCATTTCCGTAAAAGTAGATCGGGAAGAGCGGCCTGATGTAGACCAGGTCTATATGACAGCTACCCAATTACTGACCGGATCCGGGGGATGGCCTTTAAATGTGATCGCCTTACCTGATGGGAAACCACTTTATGGCGGCACCTATCACACGAAAACACAATGGGTGGAGATATTGACCGAGGTAGTTACGATGTATGAGGAAGACCCGGCTAATGCCTATAGTTTTGGTGATAGGGTAGCCCAGGGCATCCAATCTGTAAACTATGTGGAAAAACCGGTAGAAGAAACTCCTTTTAATAAAGCCCAGCTTGAAGGGAGTGTAGAACAATGGAAGGATAACTGGGATTTTGAGTGGGGCGGACAGAAAACCGACCAAAAGTTTATGATGCCGGGGAATCTTATGTTTTTACTTCACTATGCTGATTTGACAGGAGATGAAGACGCAAAAAACTTTGTAAAAACCACCTTGGATAAAATGCTGATGGGCGGTTTGATGGATCAGCTAGGCGGTGGATTCTATCGCTATAGCACAGACACCTACTGGAAGGTGCCGCACTTTGAAAAAATGCTTTACGATAATGCTCAGGCCCTAAGTTTGTATGCTGCTGGCTATAAGGTATTCAAGGATCCCGCTTATAAAGAGGTCATTGAGCGCACTGCCATCTTTCTTGATAGGGATCTGAGCAATCAGCAGGGGGCCTATTATGCCGCCCTGGATGCGGATAGTGAAGGGGAGGAAGGGAAATATTACACCTGGACATCTGAAGATCTGCAGTCATTGGTTACTGATAAGTACGAAGCCTTCGCCAGTTATTATGGTATACACCCCAATGCGGCCTGGGAAGAAGGCAAATACATCTTGTACAGGGAAATTAGCAATGATGAGTTCGGAAAAGCAAATAGCCTGGACCTAATTGAGCTTAAAGAAATCAAGCGATCCTGGCACGCTGCCCTGATGGAGGCGCGTTCTAAACGCGTAGCTCCGGGCCTTGACGATAAGATTATTACCTCCTGGAATGCCTTACTCATCTCCGGATATGTAGATGCTTATGAAGCTACAGGAAACAAGGATTACATAACAAAAGCGGAGGGGATTTATGAATTCCTGGCGACTTATAATAAGGATGCCGATGGCTTGTTACATACGTACAAAGATGGTGGGAAGCGTATTGCTGGTTTCTTGGAGGACTATGCCCTAATGGCAAAGGCATGCCTAAATTTGTATTCAGCCACGGGGAGTCAACAATATCTGGAAGAAGCCCGGGCATTTCAGCAAGTAGCCGAGAGTCGCTTCGCAGATGAGGCTTCTGGTATGTATCGCTACAGCGAAGGCAATGAGTTGATCGCTACTGTTGTCAAGACAAATGATGATGTGATGCCTTCTCCCAATGCTGTTATGGCCGAAAATAAACTGATCCTTGGGCATATCGACTACGATACAGAAGCTTTGGACAAATCAAAGTCGATGCTCACAATGATCTTAGATCGAACAACTCAGAGTCCGGATAGCTATTCTTATTGGAATGCTGTGCTACTGCGAATGCTCTACCCGTATTTTGAGATCGCAATAGTTGGCGAAGAGGCCAAGGCCAAGGCCCAGGAACTAGAGAATAGATTCCTGCCTAATGCACTAATCATACATACGGACTCAGAGAGTAAGGAACCATTGTTTGATAGCAGATATGTAGAAGGTGAAACATTGATCTACGTCTGTCAGAATCACACGTGTAAACTGCCTGTAAAAACTACTGAAGAGGCTTTAGAGCAGCTAGAGAACTGGTAAGTTTTTTATTGATCTTAACGAATTGCAGACTATCTCCATTTTTTGCCAAAGCAATATAACGTTCTCCTTGTATACTCAGCTGAGCCATATCTTTCACATCTCCAGGGGCATAGAAACCTGATTTTCGCCCTTCAATTAATTGAAACTGACCTGTCCCATCGCCTTTCAGGAATAGACCGTTGCTGGCGTCGTTACGCGGTGTTTCAACTTCAGCATGATGCAGGTTTCCGGCAATTAACGCATCTAAATGCATGTCGCCATCGAAGTCGTCTACTAAAATTTGGTGGATACTGGAGATCTGTGCAAGGTTGGGTAGGTGCTTTAATTTCAACGTTCCCTTTTCGTTCTCTATAAATACACTGGCAAAAGACTTTACTGCATAGTGCAGGGAGGACTCCAAAAATTCGTCAGTATAAACATCTTCCAGGGTAGCCACGGAGAAGGAAGCGTAGTTCTCAAATTTTTTCTTTATCCCCGGCATTTGCTGTGAAGAGCACTCCCGGCCGCGTAAAGGATATTTCTTGCCACTATTAAAATAACTCAGTACAATGTCGTTGGTACCGGAGCGGTCAAAGTCATTGTAATAAATATCGAATGTCTCCTTATCATTTGCTTTGTATTTGTAATTAAGCCCAAGGTTGCCTGCGAGGTAATCCATATCACCATCTTTATCAAAATCACCTTCCGCAATACTAAACCACCAACCGTTGGAATCTGTTAATCCCAGATCTGCTGTTTTATTTACAAAAGATTGGCCATCATATGCTAAAACCGTCAAGGGCATCCATTCGCCAACAAGGAACAGATCAGTATGTCCGTCATTGTTATAGTCTGTCCACAGGGCATCTGTAACCATTCCGACCTGCAGTAGGTCTGGGGCTATTTTGGCTGTCACATCTTCAAATTTTACAATACCATTGACCGTGATATTTTCGAGGATATAACTCTGTGCAGGTGCCGGATAATTCCCGGGGACCAAGCGTCCACCAACGAAGAGATCCAAATCGCCGTCCTTGTCAAAATCATGGCTATGTACCCTTGATCCGCTTGCTGAAATTCGAGGTAATGCGCCGGAAGCGGTTTGAAACTTTCCTTTGCCATTGTTTAGAAAAAGCCGGTCTTGCATCAAAGGGCTCCCGGGTGGAAATTCATTCCCACCACTAACTGCATACAAGTCGTTATCGCCATCTCCATCGGCATCAAAAATATGTACGTCCAGATCTTCAAATTGACTATCGTTTTCCAGCCATGAGGGAAGTTGCTGCTCAAAGCCATTATTTTTTTGAAAATATATTCCCATAGGATACCGGGTCGCTGCCCCGACTACCAAATCATCCAGCCCATCACCGTTGAGATCTCCGACAGCAATACCCGGACCTAACATTGATGTTCGGTGGGGCAATAGTATTTCCTGTATGTAGTCATCATATAGATTTTCAATATGCAGGTATGGGGCAAGTGTTTCGTGGCTACTGAATAGCTTTTCAATCGCAGGCTCTTTAGCGGTGGTTAGTGGCATTGAATCGCTGTATTTTATTGTAAGGATTTGATTCACAGGAATATCCACTAATAATTGCTCAGAATTATCAGGCCATTGGATCTTAATGGAATCGATCGCAGTTATATTCCCCAAACCAAAATGTAATTGAGCTGCTACCGAAGATTGAAATCCGCGGCTTAATGTGAGTTCCTGCATTTGGCTATGACCATTAACATATGTATAAGCACGGACCCCCAGCCCTTTTGGATTTTTGGATGGCCCATTAAATCGTATGGTTATTGAGTTGTTTTCTTCAGAACTGTGATTTTCAAATATCCATGCCGGATCATCAATATTATTGGTCACAACATCGAGATCCCCGTCGTTATCCAGATCTACATAAACAGATCCATTGGAGAATCCTTTGGCGGAAAGTCCCCATTTTTCATTTATCCTATCAAAAGTCAGGTCCTTGTTATTCCTGAACACATAATTGTCAACTTTTTCCGATGGAATGGATAAGGCCCGCTCTAAAAGACGATCTGTAGGTCTACCCTCGGATTCCCAGGCAAGAAAGTAATCGCGGTTATTGACCTCCCGCCGTGTGCCATTAGAGATAAAAATGTCTTTCCAACCATCATTGTCGAGGTCTGCAAATAATGGACCCCAACTCCAATCTGTTGAAGATACTCCCGCTAAGCGGGATATATTGCTAAAATCGGAGAGGGTATCGCGCAGCATGCCATTGTTCATTTGCAGACTGTTCTGCATATACTGAAAATGGAATCCCGAATTTACCGTACTCCAAAAAAGTGCAGGATTCATACTGGCCATATTGGCTTTGCTACGGCGATTGTCTTCAGCCGTCATATCTACCTGTAGAATATCTAAAAGGCCATCATTATTAAAATCAGCAATATCTACTCCCATACCATAAAATGAGGTGTTCTTGGTCAGCGTACGTACTTGATCTGTAAAAGTTCCATCATGATTATTGATAAACAGATAATCGGGCGAACTAAAATCATTTGAAACATAGATATCCGGCCAGGTGTCATTATTCACATCGCCGATCGTAGCGCTCAGGGAAAGCCCGAATGAAGAGAGTCCGGCTTGCCTGGACACGTCAGTGAACGTGCCGTCATCATTCCGATATAATTTATCCATCTCATCGCCCTTCCCGAATTGCATTTTAAGCAGATAATGCTGATTGGGTGCATCGAAAGGCGTAGGGGGGTAGTTGGCCATGTACATGTCGAGATCCCCATCCTTGTCATAATCAAAGAATGTGGCTTGCACACTGTTGCCTAAATCTGCGAGCCCGTATTTTTCTGCGGCTTCAGTAAATGTAAGATCCCCGTTATTGATAAATAGTTGGTTATTCCTAGGTCCATCCTTTCCACCCACAGAGCAATAGATATCCAAATAGCCATCGCTATTCACATCGGCCATAGTTACTCCTGTATACCAGCGATCATCCCCGTTAACCCCCGCCAGCTTGCTTATATCTTCAAATTGCAGGCCGCCTTTATTGAGATAGAGTCGATTAGGCACCATGTTGCCGGTGAAATAGAGATCTATCAGCCCATCATTATTAATATCCCCTGCAGATATACCCCCGCCCATATAGATATATGCATAGGTAAAATAATTAAGGCTGTCTGTTTCGACGAGGTCATTAGAGAAATCGACCCCGGTCCTATCGCTATCCAGCAGCCTGAAAAGCTTTGCTTCTTCTTGCCCGGGTTGCGAACAAGAAAACAGGACCAAACAAATCAGGTAAAAGCACAGTTGAACTGACCCTCGTTCTCTCATAATAAATTTTTTGGCTATAATAAGAAAAACAGGGCAAATATGCCCTGTTTTATCTCTAACTCAAATGTTAATTAACGACTTAAAATTAAAATCTTTGTGATTATTTAGAATCCAGGATTTTGTGTTAATACCCCACCGCTAAGGTCAATAGCGTTAATAGGGATCGGCATTAGATCCATATTGGACATATAAGTGTTGGCTTTTGTACCAAAATTTGAAATGGTTCGTGCTTCGTTTTGTACATAGGCGTTCAATACACTTTCAGTTACACCCCATCTCCTAAGATCAAATATACGGTGTCCTTCCATGCCCAATTCCAGACGCCGTTCAAAACGTACAGCTTTACGAGCCGTTGCTTGGTCAGCAAATGCAGCATAAGGTTCTATCTGATAGTTGGCTGCAGGCGCTGTACCGGTGTCGTCTAAAACAGGAGATGAACTCTTAGCCCGGTTTCTAACCTGGTTTACATAATCCAGGGCTTTGGCAAGGTCATTATTTTCAACAGCAACTTCAGCTGCCATCAATAACAGATCTGAATATCGCATAAGGTGATAGTTGATCCCGGAATGCTGTTGTCCCCAACCACCTGTTCCTGTGTTACCATCTTCTCCAGCTGTATAAACATTCTTCTTAGGCAGATATGGACCAGAAATATCAGCAAAACTGGCTCGTATCCAATCTTTACCAACATGTGAGCCGTAGCCATTAAAATCAATTCCTCTGCGTCCTACAGTATAGTCCAATCTTGGATCAAGCGGACCAGCATGAGGTGTGAAAGGATCTGCACTGTTCACGCCGTAATCGTTGGCTACATCAGTTTGGTTAAATGTGTCTAACAACGGTAAACCAGTACCATCTGTTTGATAGGCATTAACCAGGTCCTGGGTAGGCTGATAGAACCCACAGCAAGAACCAAATGGTCCCGGATTCGGGAAGTTTAACGTACCCCCACGATTTCCGTTAAAGGACTGTCCACCGTCAGTAGTAAACTGAATCGCAAAAATGGATTCCGAACTATTATCACCTGCAAGCTTGAAATTGTCTGCAAATTCAGGCAGAAGTGCATATGGTCCATTGGCGATCACATCTTCGAAAAGTGCACCTGCGGCTCCAGTGTCATTTTGGAACATATGAGCCTTTCCTAAAAACGCCTTAGCTGCCCAAGAGGTTGGACGTCCTGCATCAGTCTGTGTAGCCGGAAGGTTATCCACCGCGTATTGGAAATCTGCCTCGATCTGATCCCATATGGGTCCAGTATTGGGCTGGTTGAATTCCGTAGCGGCAAAATTCTCTTCCGAGATATAAGGGACATTCCCAAACATCTTTTGCAATTCAAAGTTGAAGTGACCCCTAAGGAATCGTGCTTCAGCCAACTGAGCCGAGAAATCACCTTCTTCAATATTATTGATCAGGTTTATAACAGCATTGGCACGGTTCACACCGGCAAAGCGTCCATCCCAAACTGTCAGGTACGGATTTGCAGATGTCCAGTCGTAGATCTCCAATAGAAAGAGATCAGCCTGGTCACCGTCTGTACTACCTTTGTGGGCATCGTCTGAGATCACATCGAACCACCAATTATCACCGCTAACGGTCCAATCGGCACCTCCCTGGTTGTTCCTGATTCCATCTAAGACGGAATAGGCTCCAACCAACAACAGGTTTACGCCCTGCTCATTTTGGAGTGTCTGATCACTCAGAGCTCCAATAGCGGGCACCTCTGTAAATTCATCACTACAAGCAATTATTGCAGTAAATATGGCTAATAAGTAAAAGATTCTCTTTTTCATTTTTTTAGAATTTTGTGTTTATTCCTACTGTGAATATCTGCGCCAATGGGTAAACAGGGTTTGTCCCATCAAAAGCCAAAGATAAGTTATCGCCAGAAATGACCTCGGGGTCAAATCCTTGATAATCCGTAACAGTAAACAGATTCGTTCCCTGGACATATAATCTAAGCATATCCAATCCAATCGCATCTGTTACACTTTCATCAAACGTGTATCCTACTTGTAGATTCTTCAAACGCAAAAAGGATGCGTCTTCTACAAAATAAGAATTTGGTTGTGTCTCTGCATTGGTAATGGTTTGACTTAATGCAGGTAATGTCGCATTGGTATTTGACGGTGTCCATGAATCCAGCACTCTGGCGCTCCGGTTTCCATTAAAGAAAGTCGGGAAATCGGTAAAGATCTTTTGATAATTATATGCATCGTTACCCTGTGATCCCGAGAAAAATGCCGAAAAGTCAATCCCTTTCCAACCGGCGCTCAAATTAACACCGTATGTAAAATCAGGATGCGGCGTACCAATATAGGTTCGGTCTCCATCATCGATGATACCGTTACCATCTACATCTTCATAGGTAAACCTTCCGCTGCTATCAAATCCTGTGACCCTTCGACCATAGAATTCAGAAATAGCCCGTCCTACTTCAGTACGGTGCACGGCTCCACCTCTGGGATCTGTTCTACCGACCTGGAAATCACTGATGAGGTCTTTCACCGTGTTCTTGTAGTGCGAGATATTTGCATCAATAGAATAGCTAAAGCCTCCACTGGTCTCTCCGCGGTATCCGATGCCTAAATCAAAACCGGTATTTTGAATATCTCCCAGGTTAACCAGGGGAGCGGAAGCATCAATGGCTGTCGTACTGATCAGACTAAAATCCCGTGTGATCAGATCCTCAGTATCTATATCGAACCACTCAAACGAAACAGTGAGGTCATTATTAAACATCCCTAATTCGATACCAATATTAGACGTGACACTGGTTTCCCACCTAAGATCCGGATTCCCAACCTGGGCCAGGATCGCACCTGTAGATATAGAACTTCCGTTTAGACTGTAATTGGCAAGTGTTTCACTAAGGTTAGATATATTGATCGTCGGGTTACTGGTTGGCAGGGTTTGGTTACCCAGTTCTCCATAAGAAGCTTTCAACCTTAATCGGTCTATAAATCCATCCTGTGGGAACCAATTTTCATCACTCATCTTCCACCCTGCACTAAAAGAAGGAAAGGTCTGACTCTGATTATCTCCTAGGAAACGTGATGATTTATCGTTTCGAAGGGTGACTGTTGCATAATATTTGCCCTGATACGAATAATTCGCTGTACCAAAAATGGAGAACAACGTATTCCCGCCATCAAAGGCGAAATCTACATTAGGAGTTCCACTACCGTTATTTAAAAGATAGAAGTCGGGAGTCTCAAACAAAAAGCCATTCCGACTGACCCCTTTCCCTTTACTGTTCTCTTCCACAGCCTCTACTCCGACAAGGGCATCGAGATTATGATCCCCAAATGCCTTGGTGTATGTGGCTATGTTTGTCCAGGTCCAGGAATAATTATTGATATCCTGTTCAAAAAGTGTATTGGTAGCTAGAGGCTCAATGAATTCCGGATCCAAAGCCTGAAATCTTCGTTGTGAAAAGGTCTCAACATTTCCACTAAAAGTAGTCCTAACGCTAAGTCCTTCATAGAGTTCGGCTTCCAAATATACATCACCGAACACACGGAATATCTTATTGTAGTTGTCTTTTGCTCTCGAGAGCAATGCCACAGGATTCCGGGTATTACTCAAGCCCGGGCCACCTGATCCGGCAAAATCCCCCTCGTCGTCAAAAACGGGCACCAGGGGTGTAAACCTATAGGCCATACCAATAGCCTCTAGGGTACCTTCTGCTTGACGCGAAAACGAAGCATTCAGGTGTTCTCCTATTCTAACTTTATCACTGATTTTGAATTCAGAGTTTAATCGGGTTACCCCTTGCTTAAATCCGGTATCATTCATGATACCTTCACGATTAAGGTAGTTGGCAGACAAAAAGTATTTGCCAGTCTCATTACCATTTGAAATGGAAAGATCGAAATTTTGTGTGGGAGCATTCTGAGTGATCTCCTCAAACCAGTCTGTACCATTCGGTGATACTGTCGCTGATCGAGGTGCTCTTACAATAGGATCATAGGAAACAACTCGGGTATAATCCTGCACCGTACTAGGGACTACAGCTGAAGGACCAGATCCATATTGCGGGTGCTCCACAGAGGCCCCATCATTTGCCAGACTTTGGAAAATCATATCTCCGTGTTGCTGGACATTTAACAGATCTGGAATATTTGTTGCCCTGGATATTCCGGTATAGGCGTTAAAGGTTACAGTTGGTTCGGTTTGGTTGTAGCTCCCGCTCTTCGTAGTGATGATCACAACCCCATTGGATGCCCTGGCACCGTAAATAGCAGCTGCTCCATCCTTGAGGACGTTCATCTGATCAATATCTCCGGGATTAATACTATTCAGAATAGAAGGGTTATCTGTCTGAACACCGTCAA
>JAOTYW010000097.1 GCA_029861705.1 Flavobacteriaceae bacterium | reverse complement strand
GGTTTTCTCCTGGGCCGATTCCAGCACTTTTTTCGGATCTGACAAGTAAGAACCGTTGAAGAACCAGAGGCCAAAATGATTTTTAAAAGCCCCTATCATTAAGACATTTTTATTGTCGATGGTATATACCGGCCCGCCCCATTTAAGTGTTTCTACAAATTCTGTTTTTGCAGCGATCTCGCGAAGGATATTTATACCCTTGCTAAAAGGGTGTTCCTGCTCAAAATAGGCATCTACGGTTGAGAATCGTTTCATAGGACAGCGTTTTTATCCGAATAATTTCGTGAATTTTATATTGCTTTCAAAGGGCATGGCCTGATCTTTGTATAGTATATCATCAGTTGGATTTTACTACTTTTAACCAAGTAACCATTGCCGTAACATGAAGTACTCGCGTAAAATTGCGCTACTGATCACTGGGTTGGCCACAATTACTATATGCCAGGCACAGCTACAGGATTGCACTTTGGATATTGCCGGAACGGATAGTGAGGTGATAACCAAACTCTTTCAGTTAAACAAAGATCAGACGATTACATTAGAAAATTTACGAGCTGAAGTTGGCGTAAAAAACCGGGTCCTTTACGATCAGATCAAGTGGTTATTTGACAATCACCCTCAGGATACCGAGGATGACCTGACAAATATGGCCAAGAAATATGATGTGATGCACCGTCAGATCATGGCTAATGCCCGCCTCTATGATCAAAAGTTTCTAGGCACTCTAAATCCCCTTCAATACGAAAGATATACTGTCTTGTGCGATGAGGCATTACGCAAACCACTGCCTGTACCAGATAACTTCAAGACGTACAATCCACCTGAATAATTTTCGAAACCTAAGCAATTCACCCCGCAACTTCATCGAGGCTTTGTACTTTTGCCAAAATTTAATGCCTTTATGTACAAATCGCTCATTCGACCTATTCTCTTTTTATTCGAAGCGGAGCTGATCCATTCCCTTTCTTTTATTCTGATCCGAATTTCAATGAAACTTGGCTTGGGATCTGTCTTCTCAAAGCGATTTGGCATGAATGATCCACGCTTAGAACGAGAAGTTTTTGGACTGAAATTCCCCAATCCGGTAGGATTGGCAGCCGGCTTTGATAAAGATGCCAAACTCTATAATGAATTATCGCATTTTGGTTTTGGCTTTATTGAGATCGGCACGGTAACACCTAAACCTCAAAAAGGAAACCCCAAGCAACGATTATTCAGACTCAAGGCGGATCAGGCTATTATCAATAGAATGGGATTTAACAATGAAGGGGTATATGCTGCTGCCGAAAGATTACGCAAGGACCACAAAGTATTAATCGGGGGTAATATTGGAAAGAACAAAATAACAGCGAATGAGGATGCGGTTCGTGATTACCTGGTTTGTATGGATGTTCTCTTCCCTTTTGTCGATTATTTCGTCGTCAATGTTAGTTCCCCGAATACACCCGGCTTACGGGAATTACAACAGAAAAGACCGTTAACCCTGATGTTGAATGAATTACAAAGATCCAATCTAAAACTCAGCCAGGATCACAGTACATTTAAGAAACCCATACTCCTCAAAATCGCCCCAGATCTCAATGAGAATGAGCTGTTGGATATCATTTCAATCGTAGAAAAGACCGGTATTGACGGGGTAATTGCTACCAATACTACCATTGATCGCGCAAATTTGAAATCCAGCTTTATGCTAGCAGAACAGCAAGGCGGCTTAAGTGGAAAACCTTTAAAAGACAAAAGTACAGAAGTCATTCGATTCCTCGCGAAGAAAAGCAATAATGCTTTTCCTATCATCGGTGTTGGAGGGATTCACAGTGCAGCAGATGCCATCGAAAAATTAAATGCAGGGGCTTCTCTTGTTCAGCTGTGGACTGGCTTTGTCTACGAAGGTCCATCCCTGGTCAGGCAGATCAATGAGGCAGTCCTGGCCAAGATATCTGAATCGCAACGCCAGGCTGAAAAATAGCCCTCTATGAACTACGAAATCCTTTCTGCCTTTGCTCTAGCTACTGCTGTCCTGGCTTTTACCCCAGGGCCGGATAATATCTATGTGCTTACACAAGGCGTAGTGAATGGTCGCAAATATGGATTGGCAACTACAGCCGGACTCATTTCCGGATGCCTGGTTCATACGACACTATTAGCATTTGGTGTGTCACTGATTATTCGGGAAAGTGAAAGCATATTCTTTACCATCAAATTCTTTGGGGCAATCTATTTGCTCTATTTGGCCTATAAAGTGTACAAAGTAGGAGACGTAATAAATTTAAATGGCACAGCAGTACCCAAGCGGTCTCTATGGCAATTATTCAGACAGGGATTTATCATGAATGTGTTAAACCCCAAAGTGACTATATTTTTCCTGGCATTTTTTCCTGGCTTTCTGTTTAGCTCCACAATGAGTACGGTTTGGCAATTTTATATCCTAGGCTTATTATTTATGCTGGTTTCCTTCCTGATTTTCTCGGGGATCGCCATTATGGCAGGAAGTATTTCCAGTTATCTTCGTTCGCATAAACATGCCGGAAAATGGCTGAAGTGGATCCAAATTGTGGTCTTTGTGGGGATTGCAGTCTTCCTGTTGATATCAGATAATTAGTACTACTTTTATATAGCAAGAAAGTATTTGTCCATGTCCCTTTCGGTCAAGCTTATTGAATGCCCCCGCGATGCTATGCAAGGCATCAAAACTTTTATCCCCACCGATGAGAAAATCCGGTATATTCAGTCCCTGTTGAACTGTGGTTTTGATACGATCGATTTTGGGAGTTTTGTTTCCCCCAAAGCTGTTCCCCAAATGCAAGACACAGCCCAAGTATTGGAGCGCCTGGATCTTAGCCAAACTAACAGCAAATTACTTGCTATAGTGGCCAACGTCCGAGGGGCAAATGACGCCTGCCAATTCGAAGACATAGATTATCTCGGATATCCTTTTTCTATTTCGGAAAACTTTCAAATGCGTAATACGCACAAAACAATTGCGCAATCCATTGACATTTTGCAGGCACTTTTGGAAATGGCCGACAAGCATAACAAGGAAGTCGTGACTTATATTAGTATGGGCTTTGGTAACCCTTATGGGGATCCCTGGGATGTGGATTTCGTTGGGGAATGGACAGTGCGACTAGCCGAGATGGGTGTCAGGATCCTATCACTTTCGGATACCATAGGTTCTTCGACAGCGGAAGTGATCACGTATTTATTTTCTGAACTGATCCCAAAATTCATGGAGATAGAGTTTGGGGCTCACTTACATACAACCCCATCTAGTTGGCATGAGAAAGTTGACGCTGCATACCAGGCCGGATGCAGACGTTTTGACGGTGCCATACAGGGGTTTGGCGGATGCCCCATGGCAAGGGATGAACTCACCGGAAATATGCCCACAGAAAAAATGCTATCCTATTTCACCAGCCATCAAATTGAGTCAGGTGTGAATTGGTTGACCTTTGAAGCTGCCTTTAACAAAGCCAAAGATTTGTTTTCTCATTATGCTTAGATATGACGAGAATTTGAAGGGTATTTTGAATGCTAACATAGGTAATTAGAATTATTATAAATAATACTTGCATATCAAGAGCGGGCTCTATATTTTCGCTTCCTTATTTATAGTCATTCTAAATAATGCAATTGAAATATTCCAACACCTGTGGTTTGCTGATATTATTATGTAGCGCATATTGCTATGGGCAGACTCGTTCAGATAGCTTAACATTTGATCCACAACAGCAGCTTAATGCAGCTCAACGATTACTTTCAGGTAATTATGCTTCAACGGTAACAGTGGGTGCATATGGGGAGATCCTCTACAATCAACCTGAGGGCGATAATGGAGAACTTGATGTGCAACGCCTGGTTCTTTTATTCGGCTACAGTTTTGATGACAGAACACAATTCGTGTCCGAAATCGAAATCGAGCATGTAAATGAGCTTTTTGTCGAACAGGCTTTTGTCAATTATAACCTGGCGACTAATATTAACCTCAGGGGAGGCCTCATGTTGGTGCCTATGGGCATAGTTAATGAATTTCACGAACCAACTACTTTCAATGGGGTTGAAAGACCGGCCATGGATAATGCAATAATACCAACAACTTGGCGGGAGATAGGCCTGGGTATTTCAGGCCGCCTAAATAACCTTTCCCTGGGATATCAAGCCTATGTATTTAATGGTTTCAAGTCAACGGAAACTGATGGATCTGGTGGCGTGAACGGCCTTTTAAAAGGTTCAAATGGCCTTCGCGGAGGCAGGCAAAAGGCAATTCAATCCACTATTGACAACCCCAATGTTTCGATCAAGTTTGATTATTACGGTATAGCGGGTACCCGGCTCGGCCTGGCAGGTTATTTTGGAAGATCCCAGGCAGATGATGAAATAGATAGTCTGGAAGGAAGTACCATAGGTATTCAGATGATCGGCCTGGATGGGCGATATGCGTATAAACGGTTTACGGCCCGGGGACAATTGATATGGGCAAACCTAAAAGATACGGAGGCGTACAATAATCTCACCGGTATGGACCTGGGAAGTGTATTAAGAGGATTTTATATTGAAGGGGCTTATAATCTTCTTCCGGTGGAGAATCGACAAAAACTTTTTGCTTTTGTCAGGTATGAACAATTCAATACACATGCTGATACCGAAGGTAGTCTTATGGCCAACAATGCCTATGACAGGGAAGATATAACTTCGGGATTGACCTATCACATTGCTCCAGGCGTTGTCATTAAAGGAGACTATCAGATCCGGTCTAATGACCAGGACACTAGTGAAGTTTCAAATCGATTGAATTTTGGTATAGGGGTATGGTTCTAAAAGCTGTTGATAGCATGCTTGTAAAATACAATTAAGAAAGATTCTAAATTGATACATTTGTCTACATGGGGAGCCTGTATAAAGCATTGCTAAGCACAACAATTGTACTCTTTGGTGTTTTGATCGCCGAAATGCCGGAAAATTTGACAAAAAAGGTGCACAAGGAAATCACAAAGACATTTGAGACGAATCAATTTGAACTTGTCATGTTGGATATTCCAAATGAATTGGACGCACAATTGCCCGCTTCGATGCAGCGCAATATGCGAAGAATAGATTCACAAGGTGCTCTATTAGGTTTTGCTTATACTGGTTCGGCTCGGAGCAAGTCAGCAAATTTTGAGTATTTAATTCTTTTTGATAAGCAAGTTCGTATCGTCCACAGCAAGGTTCTTGTGTATCGTGAAGAATATGGAGGGGAGATCGGTAGTAAGCGATGGCTTCGGCAATTTAATGGCAAAGGGGGTCAGGATCGAGTGAGTGTCGATACTAACATTGATGCCATATCAGGTGCTACCATTTCTGTTCGCTCAATGACAATAGCTGTAGATAAAATACTCCAGTCTGTGGCCGTACTTCAGGATAAAGAGATAATTTGATGCAAATAGACGGATCGCTTAAAAAACTGCCAAGAGACATTCGGATCTTCCTTGCCATTTTTGTCGTAGTGCTCTCGATCGGATTTTATACCGGACTTCTATTTGTGGTAAATACCGATTCTTTCTCTCCGATGGGAGTAGAAGAGAATTACCTGGGCAATGAAGCATTGGAAGAAGCAGCTGTCATGAAATTCAAAAAGAGTCCACGCGAGATGTTAAACATCATTCACACCCATGTACTCTCCATGTCTCTGATATTTTTCCTGTTAGGCATTCTGGTATGGGCGACTACCCTGCCAAGACGCTGGAAACAGTTTCTCAGTATAGAACCCTTTCTTTCTGTAATACTCACATTTGGAGGAATATACGTAATGTGGTTGGGTTGGTATGGATTCAAGTATGTTGTAATTCTTTCTGGTTTGGCTATGACGTTGACATATGTCATTGCCTCTGGCCTGGTGCTCTTTCAACTTCTAGGTAAACATACAAGATCACAGCCAGGTTAAAGAAATCCGGTAGTAAGCTTTAATGTAGTATATTTGCACGCAATTAAGATGTAATTGCAATGGATTCCCACCAACACAAGATCCTGGGTGAAGGCCTAACTTATGACGATGTACTCCTCGTCCCGGCTTACTCCGAAATTCTCCCAAGGGAAGTAGATATCACTAGTCAGTTTACGCGGAACATTCGTATCAATGTGCCCATGGTTTCGGCAGCAATGGATACCGTTACCGAATCGAGGATGGCGATCGCCATGGCTCGGGAGGGGGGTATTGGTGTATTGCACAAAAATATGAGCCTCGAAGAACAGGCTATTAAGGTGCGGAAGGTAAAGCGTGCTGAAAGCGGTATGATCATGGATCCGGTTACTTTGCCCAAAGATGCCCTCGTAGGGGATGCTAAAATGGCCATGGCAGAACACAGTATTGGTGGTATTCCCATTGTTAATGGCAGTAAACAACTAATCGGGATTGTTACGAACCGGGACCTGCGTTTTGAAAAGAACAACGAACGCCCTATTGAGGAAGTAATGACAACTGAAAACCTTGTTACCGTAGGGGAGGGGACTTCGCTCGAGCAGGCAGAAGTGATCCTTCAGGAAAACAAGATCGAGAAACTACCAGTAGTTAATTCTTCAAATGAATTAGTAGGCTTGATCACTTTTAGAGATATTACCAAAGTAACCTTAAAACCTATCGCCAACAAGGACCAATATGGCCGATTACGGGTAGCTGCAGCCGTTGGGGTTACAGCAGATGCAGTGGAACGTGCTGAAGTCCTGGTCAAAGCAGGTGTGGATGCCATCGTTATTGATACGGCGCATGGCCATACCAAGGGTGTGGTTGAAGTATTAAAGAAAGTCAAAAAGGCTTTTCCAGAGTTGGATGTAATTGTGGGCAACATAGCTACGGGCGAAGCGGCTAAATACCTGGTCAATGCAGGAGCAGATGCAGTTAAAGTAGGCATAGGCCCTGGATCTATATGCACTACGCGTGTAGTAGCCGGAGTTGGTTTCCCACAGTTTTCTGCGGTTTTGGAAGTGTCAACGGCGATCAAAGGTAGCGGCGTGCCTGTTATTGCAGATGGCGGGATCCGATATACGGGTGATATCCCTAAAGCCCTGGCCGCAGGTGCACATACGGTAATGTTGGGTTCTCTACTTGCAGGAACCAAAGAATCCCCCGGGGAGACAATTATTTATGAGGGTAGGAAATTTAAATCCTATCGCGGTATGGGTTCTGTCGAAGCCATGACTAAGGGGAGTAAGGATAGGTATTTTCAGGACGTGGAAGATGATATCAGAAAATTAGTTCCGGAAGGCATAGTAGGTCGTGTTCCATATAAAGGTGAATTATACGAGAGTATCCATCAATTTATAGGCGGATTACGTGCAGGAATGGGTTACTGTGGTGCCAAAAATATTGGCGACCTTCAGGACAAGGGTAAATTTGTCAAGATCACAGCCAGTGGCATAGCAGAAGGGCACCCACATGATGTGACTATCACAAAAGAATCTCCAAATTACAGCAGGTAATTACTTCTGACCGGAATAGGTCTTCCAGTCTTTTTCTTTAAATATGTTATCCCCAAAATACCTGGCGATATTTAAAAAAGGTTCGGGCTTTTGATAACCAGGAACCGGGCTGAGCATATTCATTTTTTCATCCAGAAAAACGACTGTCGGATAACTTAGTCGGCCTCGCATGAGCGTAGCAGCTAATTCATGGTATCCGCGACGTCCCGAAGGCACATACTTAAAAGTGCGCCCCTTGTAGTCCATATTCTCTTTAGCCTCGCCATCTAGTTTGACCATCAGAAAATTGTCTGTCATGTATTTAGCCACTTCCGCATTTTGGAAGGTATCCTTATCCATACGCTTGCACCATCCGCACCAGTCAGTATATACATCGATAAAGACTTTCTTATCAGTTCCATTCGCTACCATTTCTGAAGCCTGCTCCCAACTTAACCATTGAACTTGCTGCGCCTGTACTGTAAAAGTGCCAAGACAAAGCAATATGAGTAAAGCAGCGGCAACTACATTTCGAATCATAATTCTGAAGTTTTTAAGAAACAGTCAAGAACTGTACCAAAAGTAACGTAAAAATTCGTCTGATATTTTCATTTTAACGGGATTTCATGTGACTTTAACGAATATGTTGCATCAGAACTGAGTTCCGATATCGATCTGATTTCGCTTAAGATCTTCGTAGGTTTCTCTTTCTCGTATCAGATGCGCCTGCCCATTATGCCATAAAACTTCGGCCGGGCGGTATCTGGAATTGTAATTACTGGCCATACCAAAGCAGTAAGCGCCTGCATTGCTAAAGCAGAGGATATCGCCTTCTGAAATTTCGGCAATACGCCTGTTGTTTGCAAAAGTATCTGTTTCGCATATATATCCAACAACGGAATAGAACCGTTCTTTTCCATTCGGATTTGACAGGTTTCGGATATCGTGATACGCGCCGTAAAACATGGGTCTGATCAAATGATTGAATCCGGAATCTATACCTGCAAATACGGTAGATGTCGTTTGCTTTACTACGTTGACAGTTACCAGGAAGGATCCAGCTTCACTCACCAGGTATTTGCCCGGTTCAAAGGCCAGGGTCAATGGCTTTCCATAGTCCTTACAAAACTCGTTGAAACGCTCCCCCAATTTATTACCTAGCTCTTCAATATTAGTTTGTATATCGCTCTCTTTATAGGGTACTTTAAAACCACTGCCAAAATCAATGAATTCAAGATCCTGAAATTTTTTAGCTGCATCAAAGAGGATCTCACTTGCATAAATGAAGACATCAATATCCAGGATATCACTCCCGGTGTGCATATGAATCCCGTTGATCTTGATCTTTGTCAATTCCGCTATCCTCAATATATGTGGAAGCTGATGTATGCTGATGCCAAATTTTGAATCAATATGACCTACAGAGATCTTGGAATTTCCTCCTGCCATGACATGGGGGTTGATCCTGATGCAGACAGGGATAGTTGGATGTTTGCTCCCGAATTGCTCCAGAATGGAAAGGTTGTCAATATTAATCTGTACCCCTAGTTCGGCAGCTTTTTCCAACTCTTCCAGGGAAACCCCGTTCGGGGTAAAAATGATCTCTTCCGGTTTGAAGCCAGCGTCAAGGCCCAGTCTGACTTCCTGAATAGAAACAGTATCCAAACCGCAGCCCAGGTGTTTCATAAAACGCAAAACGCTGAGATTAGAAAGTGCTTTTGCAGCATAATTAACTTTCAAGGTTCCCACGTTCTGAAAAGCCTTGGTAAGTCGCTCATGCTGCGATTTGATCTTCTCACTGTCATACACATAAACAGGAGCGCCAAATTCTGAGGCAATAGCCAAAAGTTCTTTTGCTTTCATGAATACAAGCTTTGGAGCAAATCTAGGATGTATCTCTTTGTTGTACAATAATTAGTCATGGAATTCAAGGCTTTATAAAACATTCTCAAAATCTCTATTACTGCAGTGCGAATCTCATCAAAATGTACGGGTATTTTTGCCTATATTTCGCAAATGAAATTGCCTCTTTTCCCATTACAAACAGTCTTTTTTCCCGGGGAGACGGTACCGCTGCATATTTTTGAGGATAGGTATAAGCAGTTGGTTAACGATTGCCATAAGGAATCGCTAACATTTGGTATCCCGGTATATATTGATGAGCAGATCGCCTTTGGGACGGAGGTGCAACTCGTTGAGGTTGTAACTACCTATGAGAGTGGCGCTATGGACATTGTATGTGTAGCGCGACAGGTATTTAAAGTAGATAGTTTTGAGGCAACTATGGATGACAAGCTTTATCCTGGGGGAGAAGTGCAGTTTTTGGACAATATTAATGACGGTGAATTGCGCGCCAAAGCGTATGTCCTCGATCGGATCAAAGAGCTTTATTATCTAATGGGGGTGGAATTTAGTCCTATCGCACCAAAAAAATTCAACAGTTATCAGCTAGCCCACAAGATGGGCCTCTCCTACCAGCAGGAATACCAACTCCTGCAACTCGCAAAGGAAAGTGAACGCTTATCATTTATACGAGCCCATTTAGATGTTACCATACAAGTGTTACAAGAGGTCAACCGGACAAAAGATATCATAGATATGAACGGACACTTCCGGAATTTTGATCCG
>JAOTYW010000002.1 GCA_029861705.1 Flavobacteriaceae bacterium | reverse complement strand
AGAACGTTTTGATATTGTTATGATTATAACTGCACTTCCATTCGACTTTACTACAAAAACCGAAGTAACAGACGAAATAACATTTAGTAAAGAAGAAATAAATAGTTTGTATGAATGGGTAGAACAAGGAGGTTCGCTATTAGTTTTTAGTGAACACGCACCATTAGACCAAGCAATTAATCCACTACTAAATCGGTTTGGAATTGAATCGAGTATTGGAACAACAATTGACAGTTTGAACTATAATAAAGAAATTGGAAGAACAGGATGGATTGAATTTTCGAATCAAAATGGAGGGTTAAAAAGCCAACATCCAATATTAAAAGGGAGAACAGAAAAAGAAAGAGTAACTAAACTAATGACATTTGGTGGAAGCGCATTAACAGGTAAGAAATACACGAACTTGTTAGAATTATCAGAAACATCCGAAAACGTTATGCACTCTACAGGAGTTGGACCAATCGGAAAAGGTAACTCACAGGCATTGGCAGGAATAGTTGGAAAAGGGAAAGTTGTAGCACTCGGAGATTCTAACGGTTTTACAGCAATGATTTTTAATGAAGAAGATGGTTCGAAACAACCTGCTGGTATGAATCTCAAAGAATACGACTGGAAACAATTTGTATTGAATACCTTGCATTGGCTTTCAAAAAACTAAAACGTGTGGTAACAATTTATAACCGCAATTACTGTGGATTCCTACTACGTCCGAATCCACTCGGAATTGCTAAAGTCAGTGTCAAGCCGACTATTAATCCATATTAACCCGTAACTAACGGTTATGCGAGGCCGTTAGCAGTAATTAAGAATGAAAATATTCAATTTATTAATATTAATAATAATCTGTGGTTGCTCTGCTCAAGAATCTCCCATTGAATCATACACGGTTATTGAAAATGTAAATATTATTGATGTTGAAAATGGTTCTCTAATTCCTGACAGAACAATTATTATTAAGGATTCTATCATTTATAAGATTGGCGAAAGACATAATGACACAAAATACAAAAATGCGAATTTAATAGATGGCAAAGGTCTGTACATAATACCGGGATTATGGGACATGCATTTCCATCTTTGCTGGGAAAAAACTAACGATTCGTTATTGTTCAAACCTTTACTATCTTATGGAATTACTGGAATTAGAGATATGGGTGGTGATTTGTCTTTACAGAATCATTTTAAGGCAATTATAAAAAAGAACCCTGTTGCAGGCCCTAATATTTACGGTTCCGGGCCGATTTTTGATGGAAACCCACCTACGTTTTACGATTTCACGATACCAGTAGATGAACATGTTGATGTTGAAAAGATATTGGATAGTATCCAAACTATCGGCACAGATTTTATCAAAACTTATTCCCTAATTCGGGAACCTGAGTTAATAGCAATTTCAAACTATTCGACTGCCAATAACATTTCTTTTGCAGGGCATTTGTCAGAATATATTACTCCTGAAAAGTCAATAAAGCTTGGACAAAAAAGTGTTGAACATCTTAACCTCTTAGATGATATATGGATAAATGAACCGCAAAGAATAGATAGTATTATAATGCTTATGCAACATTACAAAAGTTGGATATGTCCTACTTTAGTTATTTATCACATGAAAGCCCATATATCAGATCCATATATTGAAATTGAAGAGTATAATGGTTTCATTCACTCTATGTTAATGCAAGAATGGGTTTCGAGCAGAGAAAGACGAATAAGTGGTAACAGTAAACGAAATCCTGATGATATTAAGAATAAATTTTCATCACAAAAAGAGTTACTCAGCTATATGCATCAAAATGGAGTAGATATATTAGCAGGGAGTGATTTTGGAGGTATGCCTTATGTGTATCCGGGAATGGGCTTGCATCAAGAACTGGCTCTATTGTGTGAGGCGGGTCTGTCTAATGCTGAAGCGTTAGCATCAGCAACAATAAACCCTGCTATATTTCTTTCAATTGAAAATAAGTATGGCTCTATATCTGAAGGTAAAATTGCAGACTTAGTACTATTGAAAATGAACCCTCTTGAAAATATTGAAAATACTCAGGCTATAGTATCCGTGTATAGAAAAGGAGTTAAAGTAAAGAAACTACTGCCAACAATGTATATGCGATAATGCTCCCTAAATGGTCGCACTCCACATATACTATCCGTCGTAGCCAATTAAAAATGAAAGTAATTTTAAATTCAAGAACGAAAATTTTAATAACTACAATCGTTACTGTTTTTGTAATAGGTCTTCTCCTTTTGGAACATTTGCAGGGCGGTGTTGTTTCACATCACCTGTTAGCTAGAAAAGACATGCCTAAAATATCTAATTGGTGGGGTATTCTGATCGTTCCATTAATAACATGGGTATTACTGACCCTTATTCAAAAGAGGCATATTAGGTCCGCTAACAAGCAAAAATCAGTTTCTGAACAGGAAATTTATGGATTTATCGGTGCATTTATATTTGGAGTTATTGTAACAATCCTATTTTATAATGCCCCAGAATTGCCAGGATATCTCATGTTAATGACATTTGTATTAGCCCTTTTTATGCGCATATACCAACCCGAGTATTATTTAGGATTTATCTTGAGCATGACTTATGGTTTTGGAGGGATTTTACCAGTTTTATTTGGCTTGGTATTGATTCCAGTTTATATGATTGAATATCGCTACATCCGTAAAGGATTATTCTTTATTTTTAATAAAATCAAGTAGTTTCCTTAACGAACAAATTAACTAGCTACAACAACGTGTATAATCCATCGCTCCACAGGTCTGGGGCAAATCCCAAGCACCACTTTGTGCACCGCAGCACTTTGGAAATGTGCGGAGGTGTAAGCACCAAATCTCAAATTCCAATTTGCAAAAGGGTATGATTGTACTTAGAAATTTGTTTTTTTGTTAGTAAGGGCGAACCCGGTCCATTCGCTTAACAAACGAACCCAATGTACCCGTCGTAATCACAATTCTGCAGATGACAAATATCATAGTTTGGAGTTCTTAAAATTCATTATTTAATCTAAAGCCCGATACACGGTATAGCGCTATATTCAAGTGAATTTCACTTAGAATCAGATTTCTATTTAGAATCAGATTTCTATGGATTTGAAAAAACTTTACAGAGAACTCGTAAGACGAAATGTTTTCAGGGCAATAGTAGCGTATCTGGCAGTATCATGGGTTTTAATACAAATAGCGTCTACCCTGCTGCCGGTCTTTGAGGCCCCTGCGTACCTTCTGGAAGGCCTCATTTACCTCCTTGCCATAGGATTAGTATTCTGGACTGGTTTTTCATGGGTATACGACCTAACCCCGAGAGGAATACAGAAAACCCCGGAAGCACACGACACCACTGGAACCAGACAGTTGAACAGCAAAAGGCTGAATGCCGTCATTGTTGGGGCGGGCATTGCGGCTGTATTGATTTTGTTGGCAGGTAGTTTTTGGGCCGGTTCCCAATGGAAAAGCGGCAAGGAATTCGCCTATAATTCGGGTTTCCGGATTGCCGTTTTGCCTTTTGAAGACAAGTCTGACAATGCCGAATTTGGATATTTGAGCGAAGGACTTGCCGAAGATGTCATTAGTAAACTATACAATATCTCATCCTTATCTGTAATCTCTTCAAGATCAACATTCCAATTTAAAGATACCGGTAAATCTATTGAACAAATCTCCAAGGAACTCAAAGCCGATATTATGCTGATAGGCAGTTATACGATTTATAGTCAAAATTTAGATGTGAAGGTCGAAGTCATCGATGGTAAGAATAATGAAATTCTGAATTATGCTTCCATATCGGGAAACCTAGCCCGAATGGGGGATGTTATATCGAGAATAGGTGACAATATTTATTGGGCTTTAAATATTACAGACAGCGAACAGAAAATAAATGAGAATACCGTAATCCGGGAGACAAATATAGAAGCCTATAAATACAATGCTATGGGAAAGAGTGCCATGTACGATAATACAGGGCAAAAGCTAGAGGACATTACCCGGTATTTCCAGGCTGCAATTGATTTGGATTCTACTTATGTTGATCCCTATATCGGGATAGCAGAAGCGCACATCTTTGATGTTAATCGCGGTTACATGTCTCCGACTGAAGGAGCCCAAATGGCAAAAAAATATGCCCTCATGGCGGAAAAATTAAACCCGGGTTCGGGGGAGGTAAGTGGTATTTTAGGGATTATTTATTGTTTGGATTTTGATTTTAAAAATGCGATTCCCTACTTTGAGAAGTCATTGCAAAGAAGTCCAAATTTTCTTAAAACCTATAGATGGTATGCATTTGTCCTGGAATTAATGGGAGATTTTGACAGAGCTGAAGCACTGAAAAAAAAAGCCAGTATTTTAGATCCGCTGAATGCGATCAATGATGTTTTTCTGGCATTGAATTACATATTTCAAGGGAATCTTATAAGGGCTGAAGAAGTGATAGGTACAAAGCTGTCCCTTGAACCCAACCATAAGGAATTCCTATGGGTGAAAGCGGTATTATTGGTTGAAAAAGGATTATACAATGAGGCTTATGAAGCGTTGTTAAAGCGGAATTATGGTCTGGAAACAAATTTCATAGCAGGATATCTATTTACCAGAATTGGTCAGGAAGACAGGGCAAATGTGGTTTTAAATAATATGCTGGCGGCTTCAGAAAAGCGTTATGTGCCTCCCTCACAAATAGCGATTGTCTTGTGTGGCCTAGAACAATACGATCGGGCATTGGAAGAGCTCGAGGAGGCTTTTTTAGTACATGATCAGTTTATTGGCTGGATAAAATTTACTTCCATGACCGATCCAATTAAAGAACATCCGAGATATATTTCTTTAATGGAGCAACTTGATTGGGAATAAACAAAAAGCCCGTTATGGGGGCGCCTCCAGGCAGCTTATCATACCTGCCTGCGAGCCGTCGCCATCCGCGTGTCGCTGAAGCTATAGCGGACCGCCGTCGGCTATAGCCTAAGGCGTCGGCCGAGGCGCAAGGCTATGGCCGCCGGAGACCGGCAGGCAGGGCCAGGGGCGTTGTATACAATGTGATTGGTTTGACCATGAAAATAACTGCCACAAAAGAGGAAAAGTCTCTTATGTTACCTGGGGATGAAGTCACCCCCAATTTTAAAGGTCGAGAGACCCATGCAATAACCATCAATTCGAGCACCAAAGAAATTTTCCCATGGATAAAGCAAATGGGGTGTCGAAGGGCGGGATGGTATAGCTATGACAAAATTGATAATGGCGGAAAATCAAGCGCTCGGGTAATTATTCAAGAATTTCAAGATGTAAAGATTGGAGACATTTTACCGGCAAGACCAAGTGATCCTCCGGGCGTGGGATTTAAAGTAAATGGAATTAAAGAGAATGAGTATTTAGTTTTAACCACATTTAGTAAGTTTCCATCATTTAGACCTGTTAAGCAAAATGAACAGCCAAAAATGTTCTGGAAATCGTCATGGACATTTTTTCTCAGAAAGGAATCTCTGAACAGGACTAGGTTGATTGTAAGAAGTAGTGTTGATTTTCATCCTTGGTGGATTTCAATTTTGTCATATTTAATTGCCAAACCATTGCACTTTATAATGCAAAAAAGACAATTGATTAACATTAAAAACAGAATTGAGAAAAGATACACTGCATACAACAATGGCTATAAGTAATTGCTTGTTCTCGCCTACTTCTGAAAATCCGATAGAATTTTCAGCTTGGTGTTTATTTGCAAAGTTTAGTGCTAAACCACGCAACTACTCATAGCCGCGATCGTTGGGCACAATGAAAAGACAAATGAAAAACATATTCCTTTTATTCAGCCTATTGATTCTGTGTTTTTCTTGTAAAAAGAAAGAGAAAGTCCAAATCTTGCAATTTGAATATCTTAAGAACCAAGTCGTCCTTTCGGTATATATCGGTGAAAAGGGGCCTTTCAATATGTTATTGGATACAGGTGTTGACCCGTCTGCCGTGGATTTTGAAACAGCAAAAGAGTTAAGATTACCTATTGACAAAAGTAAATCGGGGAATGCAGAAGGGCGTGGAAATGATAAAGTTGTGGCTTTTCCAACTTCAATAGAAAATCTAAAGCTTAGTGAAAAAAACTATGGAACAATAGAAGCACTCACACTGGATTTAGAGAAACTGGGTAAACCTCTCGGAATAAAATTACACGGAATATTGGGTTATAGCTTTTTAAAAGATAAAATCATACGAATTGATTACCAAAAACAGAACCTTCAAATATTAAATTCCAGTAGTGATTTGAATAAAATTGTATCTCATAATGCCTACATATCTGAATATATAACTGATGGAGAAGACATGATTCCTATCTTGACTGGTTTTGAAATGAATGGAAAAAAGTTCAAAGCTTCTTTAGACACCGGTTCAAGCTTAAATGTTCAAGTTTATATGCATTATCATGAGAATTTTAAAATTGTTTTGGACACTTTAGAGAGTTCTCAAATAATTGGAGCACAAGGCAAGAAGAAAATATATAAATCTCTAGTGAATACTTTCTCTATCGGTGATTATGAATTCAAAAATGATACTATTAGAATTTCTACAATAAAGAACGAAGACCAATTGAGAATGGGGAATATCGGAAATAAATTTTTGGATAACTTTATTGTAACATTTGATTATATAAACAAGAATATAATTCTGGAACGTAATTAATTACTGCACACAACAATGTGTATGACGTTCATTGCCAGCAAAAGCTGTCAACTCCGCATACACGAGATCGTTAGCTGCAAGCTGAAACATATAAAAAATGAAACAATTATTATTTTTTACACTTCTTTACTTAACCCTAACTTCATGTGTAGAGAATTCCAAAGTTAATAAAGCTAATGGTCTTATAGAAAATGCTTATAAAGCTATTGAAACCAATGAATTTCCAATTGCAATTGATTTTGCAAAGAACGCTCTTGAATTATATAAGGGAATTTCTGATACAATCGGAATTATTGAATCTAACTATATCATAGCAAGAACATCGGCTCTCTCAGGTGATTTTGATAATGCTGTACTTTATGGAGAAGCCGGAAGTGACCTCTGTAAAAATATTGAAAACTACCCTTTAGAATACAAGCTTAACAATATATTAAGTTGGGCATATTTTACATTTGGTAAAAGCTTTGATGAAAGCTTTGAACATAATATTAGGCAACTGTTCGTTGTTGAAAAACTGGGTGATGATAATGCAAAGGCAATGGTCTATAACAACTATGGCTATGATGCTACGGTTTCTGGTACCCTGCCACTTAAAAAGGCAATTGAATACATGAAATTTGCCAATGACTACTACGCCAAAACGGAGAAAAATAATGGAAGATGGAACACTTTGATGAATCTAACCTGGCAACATAGGTTAATCAACGATTTGGAGGCATCAGAAAAGTATGGACGTCTGGCTGTTCAACAGGCTGAAATAGATAAAGATAGGCACGCCATCATTGAGTCCAATTCAAATTTAGGTGAAACATTGTTAATACAAAATAAGATTGAAGAAGCCAAGCCACTTTACGAACGAGGATTGTATTTAAGTAAGCAGAAGGATGACAGGGACAAATACGTCTTTGATGTATATTACTCTAAATATCTTTGGGAAACGGATAAGAGTAGTGAAGCCATTTCTTTACTCAAAAATGCAATTGACTTCTTGGAAAATGATGAAATTTTTTATGAAATGTTGGGGCGAGCATTTTTAGCTGAGTTCTACTTATTAAAAGGTCAATTGGATAAGGTAGAAGAGCAATTAATAAAGTTCAAAAATCCCAGAGCGAACTATTTTTCACAAGAAGCTAAGGTTATTGCCTGCTTGGCAGAAGCTAAAATTACAGTTACCAAAGACAAAGAAAAGGCACTCAATATCTTGAATAGCAAACTTCAAGAACTAGATAAATCAGGAGCGGAATTACTAAAAAAAAGACTGCTGAGAATGAGAGACCAAATGTAATGCCGGCAGGTAACAATATATAACCGCAATTACGGTGGATTCGGCTATCCGCCAAGGGCGGGCGGGCTGTCTGAATCTACTCAAATTACAAACGATTCTGCTAAACCGAAAACTAAGGCATACTAACCCGTAACTGACGCTTATCTGAGACCGTTGTGTGCTATTTATTAAAGAATGAACATAATTTACAAAGTTGAAAAATGAAAACACTAACATCTATATGCATTCTATGCCTTTTACTTGCCTGCTCTGAAAACAAATTATCGAGGGTAGATTTTATAATAGGTACTTGGAAAATGGAAGGAAAAGAACAATATGAAAATTGGGAATTATCCAATAATAAACAACTAATTGGATATTCATATAAGTTTAAGGATAGTCAAAAAATAATTACGGAAACTCTTTCAATAAAAATATTGGAGAATACAGTCATTTTTGAAGCTACAGTTCCAGACCAAAATGAGGGAAAAACAATTCCTTTTACTTTAAATAATGAAATTAAAGACTATTTATCATTTGAAAATATTGATCACGATTTTCCAAAAAAAATTCAATATAAAAGAATAAGTGAAAATGAAATTGAGGTTACTGTATTAGGAGATGAAGGCGAAGGTTTTTCTTATAAGCAACTAAAACAAAAAACAAAGTAACAGTACGAAACAATATATATAAGCCATTAAAACGGCTAAAATACTTGCCGTTGTAATTAATGTAACAAACAAAACCGATTAATCTAAATGAAATAGAATCATCATGAGAAAAATACTTCATTATGCATTACTTTTTACTTTTATTGTTAGTTATCAAAATGTTATAAGTCAAGATTTAATTAATCTCGACAATCTGGACTGGCTGCCTGACAGTGAAGACGTTCAAGCCGGAGCAATCCTTGTCCCTGAGAATCATGATGATCCGGGTGGAAAGAAAATCCAGATTACATATGTAGTGCTCAAAACAAAAGACACAACTTCATCTGCATATCCTATGATTTATTTTTCCGGTGGCCCGGGTGGTAACACTATTGGTCCTGGCATGGTCAATTTTTTATCAGAGCAACCAATTGGGGGAGCAAGAGATATCATCCTCTTTGACCAACGAGGTATTGGATATTCTTCTGCATTGCCGGATATGTCTTTTGAGGCATTTGATATTATGGCCAAAGATGCCAATGAAGATGAGGAACTGGAACTGACCAGGGAAATGATCCTTGACTATAAGAAAATGTGCGAGGATCAAAACATTAGTCTAGCTCATTATAACACCATTCAAAATGCGAAAGATGTTGGGATGCTTTTTGCTCATTTAGGCTACGAGAAATATAATCTTTTTGGCGGATCTTATGGCACACGTCTGGGTAGGGTAGTTCAAGATATGTTCCCTGATTATGTTTATAGTTCGATTCTTGATTCACCCGCCCCGCTTAGTGGTGACTTTCTTCTGAATCGCTTAGATAGTTATTCTTTGGCCTTAAGTAGAATTTTTGATTATTGTGAAAATAATACCGAATGCAAGAGTCAATACCCCAAATTGAAAGACGACTATTTCAAAGCAATTTCAATCTTGGATAAAACACCCCTCAACGTATCGATGAATGATTCTTTAAGTGTCTACATTAATGCTCAAGACGGTGTTTATTTATTGCGACGGTTACTATATCAGGACAATTCCCGCGAAAAAGCGCCTGAACTAATTCACGCCTTTATAAATGGTGGTGGAGAGGTGATCAATGAGGTGCTAAATTTTGAATATCAATTAACAGGTGGTTTAAATCTTTCCATGTTGTTATCTGTCGAAAAATACGAAAATTTCAATCCGTCTAATACGGCTCAAGTGATTGAAGAACATTATAAAAAACATCCATTAATCCCAGTTAAAATGGGTTTTTTCGACGCTTTTTATCAAGCGGGCAAGGATTGGCATACCAATATCATGCCTATAGCTGAAAGAAAATTTCAGGTTTCTGATTTACCAACACTTGTATTTGTAAATCAATTTGACCCGGTGACCCCTCCGGTCAATGGCTATCTTTTTAAAGAAAAACTGAGTAATTGTACCCTTCTGGTTCTTGATGAAGGTGGGCACGGAGGTGGAAATAGAGAGTGTAAGAACCAGGTAGTTATTGATTTTATGAATGACCCATTTAAAAAACTGGATATTTCATGCTTGAATATATATAAGGAATAAGAATCAATCTAGCACGATGTAAGCGCTTAAGGTCCATTTAGAAAACACAGATAATAGACACTGTTTAAGCAATTCATAGAAACACTATTTAAAACAACAGGTATAACTAATGCCAGCGATTTTACATAAAAAATCATAAGTTCATTAGTTTTAGGTCAAATAATCTTTCGCGTAACCCAATAGCCCGAAAGCTGGCACAAGTAATACACGAGACCGTTAGCAGCAATTAAATTCAATATGAAAAATAATAAAGTCAATTTTATCTATACTATAGTCTTTTTCTTGATAATGGGATGCAACTCAACTAATAATAATTCATTACAAGAATATCATTCTGAGTACATCAAATATGGTAGATTAACCGATCCTGGTGAAAATGTATATATGCTACAAAGTCTACCTGATGATATAAACGAAATGTCTGAAATTGCAAATGTTCAAGGGGTTCATATTACAATGTTATCTCAGTGGAAAATTCCAAGAGCTGAATGGAATCTAGCACATGCAAATCACGATATTAAAGATATTCTGGACACTTTAAAAGTAAAAGGGAATGGAAAGTTAACCAAAGATCGAAAATTAGAAGACAGAGTGCTTGGAGCATGTACAAAGGAATCAATATTCAGTGCGGCTATGTTAAAATCCAAGGGAATACCTGCAAGGATTCGAGTAGGCTACTTAACAAACCTCTACTCAGGAGATAAAGCCATTGAATTTTGGAGAAATGTGAATAAATACGGAAACCCAAATCCTTCGGATTCTGCAGCATTTGACCAATTTACGCTTTATATGAAAAAAGTTAATAAAGCAATAGAACACTGGGTAACAGAATATTGGGATGCAAATTCCAAAACATGGAAAGTATTAGATATTAGACCTGAATATTTACAATCTTATGGTTTAGATGTTAGTTATCATTTGCCTGATATATATTTTGAATTTGCGCATGAGGCATGGTTGGCAAGAAATGATTCTGCATTTTTAAATGATGCATATTCTGAGGGTGAATTAGACGGGAAATCTCATATCCGATATCAAATGTTATTGGATTTTTATAGTCTATTAAATCATGATGTACCCGGACTTTTTGATGATGAAGGAAAATATATCAGCAATAATGAAAATAATGATGAATTGAAATTCCTGAAAAAAAACTATGATGACTTAAGTCAGGCTGAAATAAACGAACTTGATTCATTGGCTGTTTTACTTAATAACCAAACAAATATTGATGAACTACTTGATTTCTATTCTACCAGTAAAACCCTAAAAATAAATTCTATGTTTGAAGACAGATATAGTTTTGTGTTTATTGGTCAACAGAAAAAAGCTGCAAACAATAAATTCGAAATCAAATAAATATGAAAGTTACAGCCGAAAAAAATGAAAAGGTTGCCAATATGATATTTGCATCCATTTATCCACTTTACCTGAATAGATTGGAGAAAAATGGCAGAACAAAAGAAGAACTCAACCAAGTAATTAAATGGTTTACTGGTTTTGATCAAGATGCGCTACAAGCACTTATTGATGAAAAATCAACTTTTAGATCATTTTTTCAAAAAGCTAAAATAAATCCAAACGCACACTTGATTAAAGGAGTCGTTTGTGGTTATCGAATTGAAGAAATAGAGGATGAATTTGAATTGTATAGACAATGTAGGCGTATGGAAAAGCTGATTGATGAATTGGCAAGAGGTCGTAAAATGGAGAAAATTTTGCGTGAAGAAAAAAAGTAGAAACTGGTGCTAACAAAACCTAAACTGTATTAAAACGCAGTTTAGCCAGATCGTTACCACCAATTTAATATATGGCAGTACTTCTTATTTCAGCCTTGCTTCTTTTACTAATTGTTCTGATCATCTTTATCCAAAGATCTAGTCTGCATAATTGGCAGAAAGTGATATCCTATGTCGGTTTGAACAAAGAATTAACCCAACAGTATACAACACATATAAACCTAGCGGAGCCATGTAAATACCAAAATCCAAATGACAAGCACCAAATTGGAATCTACCTGTCGGTAGACAGGTTTGTCATTTGTCATTTGCAATTTGACATCAGGCAGGGCCAGGGGCGTTAGCCTTGATACAAATAAAAATTTTATGAACTCCCTTGAAAAGAAAGCCAAAGAAACATTTATCCGATTTTGGGATGCCATAGTAATTTCTGATGCAAAATCTATAAAGGAAGCGTTAGCCCTATTGCACGATGATTTCGGAGGATATGGAACCGGGCTATTAGAAAAATTTGCCGGCAGGAAGTATATGGCCTGGTTTCTGGATGAACAGGCCAAGCAAATGCCGGGAGGAGCATCTTATAAAATACATGAAATTAAATGTAATGCGGTTGAAGAAACAGTGGTAGAAATATTTGCTGACATGTCATTTGAATTTTACACCCCAAGAGGCTCGGTGTTTATGGATACAATACGGGCAACAGCCGTATTGATCGACTCCAATGGCGATATGGTATTTACACATTTGCACACCTCCGTTCCGGACCGTTCTGCAGTTGATGATGCCATTATACCTGGGGCTACTGAACCAAGGATTTATGAAGACGTATCCATTCTTTTTACAGATTTTACCGGATTCACTACTTTAACCTCTACAATTCCACCCAGAAAGCTACTCTCCGAACTCAATGAAATATTTGCACACTTTGATAAGATCATGTTAAATAATAACCTTACGAAGATCAAAACAATTGGAGATGCATATATGGCAGCAGCAGGATTTAAAAAGTCTTCTGATCATGCCATTGGGGCTGTTACGGCAGCAAAACAAATTCTGGAATATTTAGCAAAGAGAAATTCCAGTTCCGCTATAAAATGGAACACCAGGATTGGCATACATAGTGGACAGGTAATTGGCGGGGTTATTGGAAGCCGCGATTTTTATTTTGATTTGTACGGTGACTCAGTAAACCTGGCCAGTGCTGTCGAACAGGCTGGTGCACCTGATAAGATCAATATATCAGCGTACACATATGGCTTGGTACAAGGAAAGTTTGACTGTGAACACAGGGGTAAAATCGAAATTAAGGATGGACGAATGATAGATATGTATTTCGTGAATTAATTCAAAACGCAGGCTAACAATGGCTAAAGCCCATCACATAATGCACCTTAACCAGAGGTTAGCAGTAATGAAAACACTAGAATAACATATAATGAAAACAACAACATTTCTAACATTTGTAGGTGACCAGTGTGGAAAGGCTGAAGAAGCAATAAATTTCTACACCTCTATCTTTCCGAATTCAGAAATCAAAAGCATAACAAAATATTCAGAAGGTGAGGCTGGCGGAACACCAGAGCTGATCAAGTATGGCGTATTCACATTAAATGGTACAGAGTACAGGGTCTCCGAAAGTAATTTTAGCCACGCCTGGTCATTTACACCAGGGGTGTCACTGTTCGTTGAATGTACTTCTGAAGAGGAGATAAATACCTTGTTCGAACACCTGGCATCCAATGGCGGCCAGGTCATGGTGCCTCTTGACAATTACGATGTTGGAGATTACGGCTTTGGTATAAAATTCGGATGGTGTGCAGACAAATATGGCATTTCATGGCAATTTAATCTTTCAGAATAAATTCGAATTATAATAAGTAAGTAGTCCTATTTGAAGGAATATAATGGCAAATAGAAAGAAAACGAAGGGCTATCAACAACTATATATTTGACCGGAATAGGCCAAGCAAATCCTAATTTAGCCACAATTGCGGGTAGCCAAAGACCCATTAATAATGCGTATGAATAGCCATTTCCGATTTGATATACTAAAGTTCAACTGGCAATTTGGTTTAACCTTGATCCTGCTATTTGGAATACCGAGGTTCTTATTGGTTTTGGAAGCAAATCGTACAGGAAGCTATAGTTTCACGTCCCTAATTTTTGTTCTGATGTTGTTAACCCCCTTCCTTCTTTTGAAAAAAGAGGGACGGATTAATATCGGACTAAAACGACCAGGAAATATTAAATGGTTGTTTTACTCATTTCTGCTGGGAATTTTCGCCTGCGTGCTTATATTTTTTCTTGGAACATATTTGTATCAAAGCACAATTGAAAATTGGTTTGTCTATATATCAAATTCATACGGTAGTATCCCTGCTGATGGGCTCATAGGAGATAATAGACTTATTTACTTCGTCATATTTGCAGTGATCGGAATGACTTTCAGCCCAATTGGTGAAGAATTATTATACAGGGGACTAATCCATCAAAGTTTTGTTCCGGAATTTGGCCCTAATAAAGCATCAATTATAGATAGTGTGGCATTTGCCATTGTTCATTTAGCACATTTCGGTTTAGTCTATGTCAGCGGAAGTTGGAAAATATTATTTATTCCTGCTGTCTTATGGATGATACTAATGTTTTTGTCAAGCAGGCTATTTTTTTACTGTAAGTCTAAAACAGGGTCGATTTTTGGAGCTATCCTATGCCACGCAGGTTTTAACCTGGCAATGACCTATTTCATATTTTACCATATCCTGTAATTGGCTATTGCCATCAGCGACTTTTAATCTGGCTTTGTCAGGTAATTTCCAAATTCCAATCTTCTTGTAGGCAAGTCAAATGAATTGACAAATATCATAGGTTTTGATTGCTCTACTTCTGAACTTCATATGGCATTTTAAATTAAGAGAATCACAATGGAGGCCATACACCCAAACATCACTGTCATGCAACAGTTTAACCCTGCCAATATTGCCGACTCAACTGAAATAATTGCCGAAGATGCTGTCTTCCATTATTATAACCCTAAGCTCCCCGACTTGCATGGAGATTACCAAGGCAGGCAAGGCTTTATGGAGTTTTTTGGGAAAATCGCCGGTAAAACTGAAGGAACATTCAAGGTTACTCCGTTATCAATTACCCCTATGGGCGACGAATTGGTGGTTACCCATGTAAAAGACAACATGATCTTAAACGGTGAGCAAATAGAAATTGACGCAGTTGTCGTATGGCGGATTGTCGATGGGAAAATAAAAGAAGCTTGGGATATCCCTGCCGTGAATACGGCTGAAACATCGGACGGCTAAGCACAAAGAATAAAGTTTCACTCCCCCAAACAAAACAAAACCATGAAATACAATACGGTTATTATCGGAGGAGGCTTGGCCGGATTAACTGCTGGCGCTACCCTCTCAAAATTTGGAAAGAAAGTACTACTCCTTGAGCAACATTTCAAGCCTGGTGGTTGCGCAACCACTTTTAAACGAGGAGATTTTATCATTGAAGTCGGCCTTCATGAAATGAGTGGCCTGGTAGAGAACGGGAACCTGATGAAGATTTTTAAAATGCTGGAAGTGGACCAGCAAGTACAATTTGAGCAAGTACCGGAGTTCTACGGTGTAGTATCGGATGAGGAAGATTTTGTTTTTCCGCATGGCTTTGATACGGCGACAAAGGCGCTCATCGACAAATATCCTGACGAGGAAAAGGGTATGAAGAAGTTTATAAAATTGATTGCCGGCATTAGAAAGGAAGCTATGAGCCTACCACGTTCGCCGATTAAACGCAAGTTAATATATCCGCTCATGCCCTTGATTTATCCTAACCTCGTAACTGCAACGCGTCATACCGTAGGATCCTGGTTAGACAAGCACATCAAGAATGAAAATGCAAAACTGGATCTTGTAGCACATATTGCCTACTGGGGCGATGACCCCTACTCCATGTCGATGTTTTATTTTGGTTTGCCCTTTGCCGGTTTTATTGAGAACGGGGGTCATTTTATAAAAGGGGGCTCACAAAAACTTTCTGACCATCTGGCCGCATACATCGAAAAGCAAGGCGGCAGCGTGTTATTGGGGAAAAAGGCTGAGAAAATTGCTACTCAAAACGGCCAGGTAACCGGGGTTACCTTCCGTGATACCTTTAGACAAAACGATGAGCCTATCACCATTGCCTGCGACAATGTAGTGGCTAATTGTGCCATCCCATTGGTGCCAGCTTTATTGGATGAACCCTATGCCAGCACACTAAAACAAAAGATCCGTCCGCACCCTAATTCTCCCTCCTTACTATGTATCTATCTTGGCTTTAAGCAAGATGTTGATGAATTTGATGTTAAATACTATTCAAATTTTATCCAGGGAGAAGATGTAAAAAGCCTGAAAGACGTGCACCCTAACCAACTAGGCGATTGGTCGCAACGTAGCTTCATTTTTGTTGATTATAACAAAATAGACTCCGGGTTGGCCCCACCGGGGAAGGCCGAAGGTGTGATTTGCAGCCTAGCATATCTGAAAAACTGGGAAGCTCTAAGCGCGGAAGACTATACCGCAAAGAAAGAAGAGGTGGCCCAGATCTTGCTTCAGCGATTGGATGATAAATTTCCGGGAATCCGAGAAAGTATCGAATATTACGAGGTCTCCACCCCTAAAACCATAAAGCGCTACACTTCAAACCCCGGAGGAGCCGTTTACGGTTTTGCCCAAACGAAAGACTTAACCGGGACTAAACGATTTAGAAATAATTTCCTGATACCCAATTTGTATTTTGCCTCTGCTTGGGCGTTTCCCGGAGGTGGCTTTGAGGGAAGCATTACGGGAGGCTTTTTGGCGGCCTTACAGATGGATAAGGATACTAGATGGTCTGAGAGCGATGCGGTGAAATATGAAGACGACAGAATCCTAAAACTTAAAAAGCGAAATAAGGTAGATGCCAAAACGCTGAAATTGAGTTTTGAGAAGCACAATGGCTTTGAACATCAAAAAGGGCAGTATGCCTGTCTCAAGCTCCTGAATCCGAAGGTGACCGAATTGGATCTCCCCTATCGCTGGCTTCCCATTGTTTCAAATCCTAAGGAAGATAGCGTACGGTTTCACATAGATCTTGATGGCAGCAGCTTTTCTAAAAGTTGTGAGCTTATGGAAAGGGGTAATGAGGCTACAATATTTGGGCCGAATGCCTAGTACATAAGAGAATCGATATGAGAAAAATAAAAATTCCGGATATTATGACAGTGGCTGTCCTGAATTCTTATTCTGGCCCTGATGCTATACGTATCGAGCAACGACCGATACCAACACCGGGAAAGGACGAAGTTCTGGTCAAAGTTGCCTTCGCACCGATAAATCCCTCGGATCTGGCAACGCTGAAGGGTACTTATGGCTTTAAAGATCCAACACCTATAGTTCCGGGTGGCGAAGGTTCCGGAGAGGTTGTTGCTGCCGGTCGTGGCGTTATGGCTAGCTATTTCCTTGGTAAACGCGTTGCCTGTGCCGGTTGGGGTACAGGCGGAGGTGTTTGGTCGGAGTATGTGGTTAAAAGCGTAAAAGGAGGCGTATTGCCTTTGCATAAATCCTTGAGTTTAGAACAGGGGGCAATGTCCCTGATAAACCCCCTTACGGCCAGTGCTTTTATAGACATTTCGAAAAAAGGAGGACATAAAGCTATTGCATTGACTGCTGCGGCAAGTTCACTCGGCCAAATGGTGAACAGACTGGGGCGAAAAGAGGGAATTCAAATCATAAATGTTGTTCGCAGGGATGCACAAGTGGATCTGCTCAAGGCCCAAGGTGCCGACATTGTTTTGAATAGTAGTGAAACAGGGTTTGATCAAGAACTATATAATGCCTGTCATCATACAAATACGCTGCTAGCATTTGATGCAGTGGCAGGTCAAATAACCGGTCAGCTATTAAAAGCCATGCCTCCGAATAGCAAGGTCATTGTATTCAGCGCACTTTCCCGTCAAGCTGTTCAAGTGAGTCCGAGCATCATAATATTTGAAAATAAAATGGTTGACAGTTTCTGGCTTGGTCCCTGGATCAGCAAGCAGAACATATTGAAAATAATGCTGCTGTGGAAACGTGCACAGAAACAGATACCAAGCTATCTGAAAAGCGAGATCAGAAAGATCTATCCCTTACAAGAAGTGAAAGAAGCCATAAGCGATTATACCGACCAAATGACCGGAGGAAAAATTTTGTTGCGAATGTCTTGATATTAATTGATCAGAGAATCCAAAATACTTCGGAAACTGTCTATCGCATGCTCGTAATTAGGAAGTAAAAACACTTAGCAGAACATTGTATATTCGATAATGCTTTATTAATGCTGCACTTGGCATATGCGCTGCTGTTAGATCTAATAAAAGACAAATGAGTTGGATAAAAACAATAGATTATAAAAATGCCGGATCTCAGTTAAAGAAAATTTATGATCGGGTAAAAGGCCCGAATAATACTATTGACAATATTCTATTAATTCACAGTTTAAGACCCCATTCTTTGGTTGGTCATATGACGCTTTATAAGAATGTTTTACACAATGCCAACAATACCTTGCCTAAATGGTATCTTGAAGCTATAGGCGTCTATGTGAGTTATTTGAACAATTGTGATTATTGTGTTGAACATCATTATGCAGGCTTTAAAAGGCTTTATGATAATGACGCAGAATCTGAAAAATTCAAACAGGCGGTGATCAATGACAAGTTGGAAGGAATTTTTGAAGACAAATACGTTGCCGGTTGTCAGTATGCAAAAGAATTGACTTTACATCATAAGGATCTTAAAAAAGAAAATATTGAGCTTTTAAGAGAAAAAGGATTTTCTGATGGAGAAATACTGGAAATTAATCAAGTTGCAAGTTATTTTAACTACGTCAATAGAACTGTAGTGGGTTTAGGTGTAGATATCAAAGACGATATTTTGGGCCTCTCGCCAAATAACAGCAATGATCCAAAAAATTGGACGCATGGATAGAACAAAAACGAGAATAATTAATGGGTTTGAACATATAGCTTATGAACATGCCACCTATCCGGAAGAAGAAATGTTACGCCGCAGCAGGTCTTACTATGATTGGTTAAATAAACGTCGTTCTGTTAGAGAATTTTCCGATAAAACTGTTCCAAAGCAGGTCATTGAAAATTTAATTATGTCTGCTTCAACTGCACCTTCAGGGGCACATAAGCAACCTTGGGTTTTTTGTGCAGTTTCTAACCAGGAATTAAAATCAAAAATAAGAGAAGCCGCGGAAGCAGAAGAGAAATTGAGCTATGAAAGTAGAATGAGCGAACGCTGGATAAAAGACCTTGCTCAAATAGGAACAGACATGCACAAACCATTTATAGAAACTGCTCCCTGGATAGTTATTGTATTTAAAAAAGTGTATGATATTGATGAAGATGGGAGCAAACACAACAATTATTATGTCAACGAATCTGTCGGTATTGCCTGTGGCATGTTTATCTCTGCTATTCAAAATGCAGGTTTAGTTACACTAACACATACGCCTAGCCCAATGAACTTCTTAGCAAAATTACTGGGAAGACCTTCAAATGAAAGAGCCTACATCTTGTTTCCAATAGGATATGCACAAGAAGAGGTCTTTGTGCCCAAGCTCGAACGAAAAAGTATTGAAGAGGTGAGCTGTTTTTATGAATAGCAAATTTTAAATTGTAGTGGAATAATACAAGCACTAACAATTTTAGGTCTGGCTTTGCCGGTAAAGAACAAAATCAAAATGTAAACAAATGGAAAAGAAATGGATATTACTAACTGCCGTACTGATTTTCATAATATTCACTTTTCTTCTATTTAGGCTGGGACATGCCTATTATAAAAAAGAATACAGTACAAAAATGTGGAAGCAGTGGCCTACGAGATTATATAATTGGCAAGCTGTGATCTTCTACAGTCTTATACTTACCACTTTAACGATGTTTCTTTTAAAATGGGGGAATGTGCTGACTTTTTAAAAGTCGGATACCCCTGATTAAAAAAAAGTTGCCAACAATGCCTAAAGATGGGCCTGCAGACAAGACCTGGGCTTTATGCGTGAGAGACTGACTTCTACTACATCTCAGGCGGCTCCCTTTCGACGCGATTGTATAAATAAAACAATGCTGAAGCCCCAGGATACGAATAACATTGTCCCTATAACGACTGAATCTCTGGAAGGATCCATCCCGGTTATCGCCAGAGCAATGGTCGATGCCATCAGTGATGCATTATAGGCAGAAGAAGCCATATACAAAGCAAAAAGGCTGTATAGAGAAGAAACCGTAATGGCCTGGAATTTGGTCATCTTGGTACTCGCAAAATAAGCCACTGTTACATAGGCAAAAAGGATGGTAGTAAAGATGGTCACATCACTGATAAGTGCGTTTCTCGCGAGGTAATAAGTCTCAATGAGTTCATAGTGGGTAAAATCTGCAAGATAGTCCAGAAGATCAAATTCCATATAACTAGTGTTAGTTTACTTCTTTTGCTTATTACTGTAAAGAATCCAATGATACGTATATAATCAAACATAGCAAAACAAATAGGTATTGGCAGCAGGGCACAACTTGTCTGTTAATCTTGCCAAAGTGGCTTTGCCACATAAATACCAAATCCCGAGCACCAAATACCAATTTGGAATTTGTATTTTGTGATTTGAAATTTGCCACGCCAGGTGTGGTAAGCCAGGGGCGTACTCACTTATTTAGAAATATATTAAAATGAATAAAATCCTAACTTTTGTCCTAATCAAATTGACAAAAATTCAACCCATCTTAATTTGGTTTATTATTGCCTATCCAGCTTATCGTGTAATTGTTAATGGAATACGAAAATTTGATCCGGATGGGATGTGGACCGAGGCATTTCAGGATTGGGGATACCCAGTATGGTTTAGGATATTAATAGGAATATTAGAGACGGCAGGAGGATTTATTATATTAATACCTAAAGTAAGATATTTAGGTGGAATTATATTAGCAACAGTAATGATCGGAGCACTGATTACAAGAATAGTAAATGGAACTGGTCTAGATGATGCACTTTCCATCGCTTTTTATGCATTCATCTTTCTATTTGCGGCATCCGTCACTGCAAAAGGTGAAAGTTAAAAATATCGCAGCAGGAGTAATAGGTTAAATTTTAAAAACATGTGAGTACTATGCATATAAAATAATGCTTCCTAATCGGCCTCACTATTCTTATACTTACAGTTATCGCCAATCTTGAATTGTTAAAATGAACTTAGTAAAAACGCCTTTAATAATACTATTGTGGCTACTAATTGCTTCCTGTACAGGCAAACAAAATGAAACTAAAGGGGGCAATAATGTTACTACTCCAAATATTATATTGATTGTTGCAGACGATTTGGGATATGCCGATATTGGTGCCGTAAAGCTTGCAGATGATGTTCTAACTCCTAACATAGACAGACTTGTTGAAAGTGGAATTCGTTTTGCTCAGGCATACGACAATTCCCCTATCTGCAATCAATCCAGAATTGGAATTATCACAGGCTCTTATCCACAAAGATTGGGATCATATTGGTATAGTGCCGAGGGACTTCACGATCCTAGATTTAAGACAATTCCGGAATTATTAAAACAACAAAAATACCAATCTGGATATATCGGTAAGATACACTATGGTGACCACGATAACGATTCAACACATCGAAGTTTTCCGCTTAATCACGGTTTTGACTACTATTTCGGACATACATCGGCCCGTAAGCACTATATGAACCACAAAAAAGAAATTGAAGAAGCTTTTCTTAAAGTCAAGAAAGAATATAATAGAAAAGGGCAAACTCTTAGGCAGGGATCCTTATGGGAAAACAAAGAGCGAGTAGATACGATTGCTTACTTCACAGAATTGGTAGGTGAAAAATCCAGGCAATTCATTAAAAAAAATAAAGGCCAAAAGTTTTTTTTACAAATAGCTTTTAACGCGGCTCACAATTTTACACACCAACTACCGCAAGAATATTTGGATAAATATAATCTTAAAGGCTATCATGACTGGAACCCAGCAGTAGAAGAATATTATGATTGGTACGCTAAAGGAAGATACCCTAACAATGAAGAGGGAAGAGCACATTATTTGGGACAGGTGCATTATATGGACAAAGAAATTGGAAAGCTACTTGATCTTCTAGAAGAACAAAACTTAAGAGAAAACACCCTTATTTTCTTTATAAGTGATAATGGAGGATCAACTCCGATCTACGCTAATAATACGCCACTTCGAGGCTCAAAATATCTTCTATATGAAGGGGGCATCAGGGTGCAAATGTTAGTTTCTTATCCAAAGAAATATGAAAAAGGTAAAGTCTATCAAAATATGGTGAGTGCCATGGATATATTACCATCAATTTGTAAAGAGGCAAATATCGAAATACCTGGATATATTGATGGTATGGATCTTACCCCACTGTTGCGAGGTAAAAATGACAGCTTACAACATGATGTCCTTTTCTGGGACACGGGACATGAACTTGCCGTAAGAAAGGGACCCTGGAAATTACGCAAGTCATTTAACGATGAAGAAGCTAAATATGAAATGGTAGAATTAGAACTGGGGGAGTTTCTTCACAACTTAAATAATGATGTTGGTGAAAAAACAAATCTGATAAAAGAAGAATCAATGATAATGAACGACCTGGAAAAAGAATATTCAACTTGGAAATCACATATAGAAAAAGGTGATAACAACGAATAGTTAGCATTAAAACGAGTATTAATTCAAACCGGTAACAACTAGTATGAAATACCAATTAGTAATTATGCTTTGTTTGATGATTTTGTCTGCTTGCAAAACGGAAAAACAAAAGAAGGCTAAAGAGGCAATCACTAGTGTTCATAAAGAGGAAGCGAATATTGTTATCTCACGAGAGAAATATTATGATCAATTATATGGTTTCTGGTTAGGTCAGTGTATTGCAAACTGGACAGGATTAGTAACAGAGATGGATAAAATCGGGAATATTGGAGATATCAAAACCGGAGAATTTTACACAAGAGAGGATTGGGGAAAACCTGATCAACCCAGCATATGGGGAGAAGGTAAGCCGAGTGATATATCGCCCACTATTGATTTTGTCTTCAAAAACCCTGATGAAATATGGGGCGCAGATGATGATACGGATATCGAGTATATGTATCAGCATCTTCTTTATAACAACAAGAGTAGTTTACTATCTCCTGAACAAATACGCAATGGATGGCTAAAACATATAATAGCAGAGGAAGAAAATTTTTTATGGGTATCCAATCAAAAAGCATTTGATCTTATGAAAGAAGGGGTTCTCCCACCAGAAACAGGAAACCCCAGTAAGAACGAACATTTTGCCATGATAGATGCGCAATTGACCACTGAAATATTTGGATTATTCTCCCCTGCAAGACCAGACATTGCCACCAGAATGGCGCATCTTCCCATTCAAACGGTTGCCAGAAAAGAAGCCGAAGCTATTTCAATGTTTTATGTAAACATGTATTCTTTAGCCTCATTGAATACGGAAAAAACTATGAACCAGAGAATACAATGGATGGCCAACACATCAAGGGAGATGCTGAATGATTCTACTTATCCGGCTCAAATGTTTGATTATACCCAAAAATTATACAAAGCCGGGATCCCCTGGGAGCAAACCAGAGATTCAATTTATTACAGATATCAGGTCCATCAGAAAGACGGATATGATATTAGTTCAAAGAATTTGTATTGCAATGGTTGTTTTGCAGCAGGTATAAACTTTGCAGCAAGCCTGGTGAGTTTGTTTTATGGCGAAGGGGATTTAAAAAGAACTATAAAAATTGGTTCGCTGGCAGGCTGGGACTCAGATAACCCAACTGCTACCTGGGGTGGTTTACTTGGCTTTATGATCGGTAAAGATGGCATAGAAGAAACCTTTGACAGACAATTCTCCAATCGATTTCATATTCATAGAACCAGACAAAATTTCCCTGATGAAGGAATCGATACTTTTGAGAATATGGCCAAAAAAGGACTGGTTGTAATAGATAGAGTGGTTACTGAAGAAATGGGTGGGACAATTGATCAGGAAAAAAACCTATGGATCATACCCTTAAAGGACGGAAGTCAATAAAGTAAAAAGC
Source organism: Flavobacteriaceae bacterium (assembly GCA_029861705.1). Lineage (GTDB taxonomy): Bacteria > Bacteroidota > Bacteroidia > Flavobacteriales > Flavobacteriaceae > HDS-28. The sequence goes on along the minus strand of JAOTYW010000002.1, from coordinate 12,287 downwards.
GGCTGTAATGCTTTTAATGCATCATGTATAGTGAGCTTATAATTTGATAAAGAAGTAAAAGAATGTCATTCTTTACATCATCACGGGAAAAGCGACTATGGATCTTTGCTTTTCTTGTTTTGGCTGCCATTTTTTCAACCTTAATCTTCGGTGGGCATCTGGTTGCAGCCATGGATGAGGAACTTCAGGGTGCACTCTTTTTTTATGCGATGTTAGCGCTTGCCGCAACAGTTATTTTACACGGATTATTTACACGACCAGGGCTTGCGGAAATAACAGTCTGGCTGGGCCTATCTGCAGTCTTTGTTATGCTCTATTCAAGATTGGGTTTTGCAGAAAGATCCCATCTTTTTGAATACATTGTCCTGGCAATTTTTATACACAAGGCGCTTCTTGAAAGGGTGAAACAAGGAAAAATAATTGCTAATCCTGGTCTTGTTGCTTTTCTACTAACTCTAGCAATAGGTACTTTTGATGAATTGATCCAAATATTCCTTCCCAAAAGAGTATTTGACCCATTTGATATTTATGTCAATGGCCTCTCAGCATTATTAGCTATAGCAGGCAGTTGGACACTTTCCTGGGTGAGAAAAAAAACAGGCATTTAGTAATACTTTTCGTAAGTATTCTGGCCTGTCTCCACAAGAATATCGAAGTAAGTATAATCGAGAAATGGCAATAGCATTTTAATTAGGTTGCATGTTAAAACAAACTTAATATTGTATGGAGAATTGCCTCAGACTACTATCTTAATGCCGAAGAGAATTATTGCAACAATGTGTAGATACAAAATCCTGAAATAACAGAATATGAATAGAATCCTTATAGTTTCCCTGCTGTTATTGAATGGATTTTCATTAAACGGTCAAACAAGAGACCTGAGTAAACCAAAATTAGTTGTTGGTATTGTGGTAGATCAGATGCGATTTGATCAGTTGTATAAGTATGAAGAAAGATATGGTGAAGGTGGGTTTAAAAGAATACTTAATGAAGGTTTTAATTTTAAAAATGCCCATTTCAATTATACCCCAACCGTGACGGCAGCCGGCCATGCTTCAATTTATACAGGGACCACACCCTCAATACATGGAATTATCGGCAATAGCTGGTATGATCAATTTAATGAAGTGGAAGTGGGTAATGTAAATGATGCCACAGAAGTAATTATTGGGTCTAAAGACGATAATATAAATGGAACCTCGCCCAGAAAACTTCTTTCAACAACTATCTCAGACCAATTGAGACTAGGTTCAAATTTCAAATCTAAAGTCATTAGTGTATCCTTAAAAGACCGGGGTGCTATTTTGCCGGGAGGCCATACGGCAAATGCTGCCTACTGGCATGATTATCAGACAAGTCCTGGATATTTTGTTTCTAGTTCATTCTATATGGACAACTTACCGGATTGGGTAACTTCTTTTAACGAATCAGGTATTGCAAACACGTATTTAGATACTGTTTGGGTACCCCTCTATCCGATAAGTAGCTATAGTGAAAGTGATGTTGATGACAGTCCGTATGAGCGTATATTAAGAGGAAAATCCAGTCCGACATTTCCTTATAATTTTAAAGAAATTAGAAAACCGTATAGAGAATTAGGTGTTGAATATCAGATGTTATGGATCTCGCCAAATGGCAATACGCTCTTGACTGATTTTGCCATAGAAGCCATAGAAAATGAAAGTCTTGGTTCAGACTCAATTACCGATCTGATAAATATCTCTTATTCAGTCCCCGATGTTGTTGGACATACTTTCGGTCTACAATCCATAGAACTTGAGGATATATATCTCAGGTTGGATATGGAAATTGAACGTCTTTTAAATTATCTGGATAAAACCATTGGTAAAGATGACTATCTGCTGTTTTTAACTTCCGACCATGGTGCAATTCAAAACGCTGCATTTTTGAATAAGCATAAATTGCCAACCGGAATAGCCAGAATTAACGAATATGAAAAAGCGCTTAGAAGGCATATAAGATCAAAATATAGGAATGAATCCTTGTTATTAAAATTCGATTATGAGCGAGTTTACTTGAATAGAAAGTTGATTGACGAATCCGGACTGGAACTAAGGTCAGTTCAACAAGAAGTAGCCGATTTTTTGATCAATCTCGATGGCATTCGATTGACTCTTACGGCATCACAACTTCAGAATGAAGAATATAAGACTGGCACAAGAGCGCAGATCCAAAAGGGTTTTCATCCTAAAAGAGCCGGTGATGTGCTATTAGCATTTGAGCCTGGATTAATTCAAAACATCGATCCGGAACTGAAGATCAATACAGTGCAGGGCACTACGCATGGATCGGGATATGCCTATGACACCCACGTTCCCCTAATATGGAAAGGAACAGGGATACAAAAAGGTGAATCAACAAGGAAAATATCGATCACAGATATTGCTCCCAGCCTTGCGATGATATTGAATCTTCAAATGCCAAACGGAACTACGGGAATTCCTTTAATGGAAATACTTAAATAAAAGTTAAGCGAGGATAAGGTGTTTGAATCAGCCGATCTGAAGCTCTTGCCCCGTGCTGATGACATGTAGTTGAAACAAAAGATTAACTAAAAATTGCCAAAACGCCATATACAAGTTTTGATTCTCGGCTGGGTCGTTTTCACGGTAAAATGGCCGTGTTTTTGTTTTTTTCTTAAGAGTTTGTAATTTTTTTGAATTCAAAATTTTGATTTATGGATGCAGCACTCAAAACGATGATCGACAATATGCCTGAGAAAACAGGTAAATCCTTAGCTGAATGGAAGAAAATACTAAAAGCAAAGGCCTTCGTAAAACATTCTGAAGGAGTGAAATTTCTTAAGTCGGAACACAACGTGACCCACGGCTTTGCCAATACCATCGTCACCTTATCAAAAGATGAGAATAAGGCCCCGGAAGATCTGGTTCAAGCTCAGTACACCAACAAAGAAGGGTTGTTTCCTATCTACGAAAAACTCATTGAGTACGTCAGATCTTTAGGATTTGATGTGACCATTACCCCCAAAAAAGCGAGTGTTAGTTTGATCCGTAAAAGGCAATTCCTACTAATAAAACCGGCAACGAAAACCAGGATCGATCTTGGCTTTAAATTAAAAGACACGCCCATAACTGATAGGCTTGAAGGCTCCGGCCCTTTTGGTTCTATGTGCACGCACAGAGTAAGAATTTCTGATGTGGCTGATATCGATAATGAATTAAAGGCCTGGATCAAAGAGGCCTATGACAAGTCTGTATGAGCCAGCCAGCCAATCGCTTGTGATCACAATCAGACCGGGCTGTGCAAGCCAAACGTAAATTTCGCGGAGACCACCCTGCAGGGATCAAGGGCGAGCGTGGACAAATAAACTGATATTTATGCTCAAATTCTTTAATAAAATACGCTACGACCTTATAAGTGAGAATAAAACCGGTAAGTATTTGAAATATGCCATAGGTGAGATCATCCTGGTCATGATTGGTATTCTTTTGGCGCTGCAGGTCAACGACTGGAATGAAAACCAATTAGACAAGGAAAGGGAACAGGTTGTTCTCACACAACTTAAAGTGGAATTCAAAGCAAATCTCAAGCAATTGGAGGCGAAAATGCATTTGCGTGGAAATATTGTTTCATCGGGACTTCTCATGCTGCAAAAAATGAATCATCCGGGCCAGGCAGAAAGGGATAGCGTGATCTTTCATTTGAGTCGGATCATCCCCGATCCTACCTTTGAACCTATTGAAAATGATCTGATAAGCTCGGGAAATATCCGTCTCATCAGAAATGACACCCTCCGCCATCTTTTATCGAATTGGTCTTCCGATGTTAAGGCCGTACAGGAAATGGAAGGAATTCACCAAATGCAAACGCATCAAATATTACGCCCTTTACTCCATGAATTGGGCATAACGAGAGAAATACTCAGCCGTCTATGGGAAGATTATGACGGAAATTGGATGCTTGATGAATATAAAGCAAACACTGCGCTGGATCTTGGAAATTCTAATATGAATACAACTGTTATGGATATTCTATCTTCAGTGAGACTGGAAGGTATTATTTCCAATGCCGTTTCTATAAACAATGCTGGTAATATTGAAAGCGAATCCCTGAAAAACCGGATTCAGAATATTCTGGAACTTATAGAAAGGGAATTAAAGAACAACTAACAAAAGTTCACTAAAATGAAATCAGGATTTCTTGCCTTACTCCTAAGTATTATGGTACTAAATATGAGCTGCCAGCTGAAGACCACCGTCGGTTCTACCAAAAACAAGAAAGGGATGACTAAAGTCACGATCCTTTATCCGAATGCAGAAGGGAAGACCTTCGACATGGATTACTATGCCGACAAACACATGCCCATGGTGGCAGAGCTATTGGGCAATGCATTGAATACGTATGCAATTGACAAGGGACTAGCCGGTCGTACCCCGGATGACGTTATTCCCTATTTGGCCATAGGATATTTATACTTTGACAACCTGGATAGTTATCAAAATGCCTTCGCACCCCATGTAGCACAGATCACAGGAGACATTCCTAACTATACCAATATTCAGCCGGTTGTACAGATCAGCGAGGTATTGCAATAGGCAGCTTTAACAATGGCAACCCAACCATGACTTAATGAAAATCGTATTTGTAGTCAATAACAAAAACAACCGTCTGGCAAATGTGCTCCCGGGATTAGAGCAATTTTATCGGGAAACAGTGATAGGCAGTGTACACTTCACATACACTGAAAGGCAAAGACACGCTATCACATTGGCCAGGGAAGCTACTGAGAACGGATGCGATTATTTGGTTGCCGTAGGCGGTGACGGCACCTTACACGAAGTGATCAATGGCGTCTTGCGCAGTAGCATCCCGCAAAGTAATTACCCAGTCATAGGACTGCTCCCCTATGGGTCAGCTAATGATTTTGCCAGGACAGCGCGACTTTCACCTAACTTTGAAGAATTAGACAATCTGATCCGGTCAAAGTCCATACAGGAGATAGACGTTGGCAAAATTGAGCTGCAGCAAACTGAAGAAACCAAGTATTTCATCAATATTGCGGGTATAGGGCTCGGTGCAGAAGTAGCACAAAACATGGCACAATCCTCCAGCATGATCGGCCCGGGTTTTAATTACTTTAAGCATATCATAAAAGGATTCCTTAGTTACTCAAAAAAAGAGGTGCGCTGCTCAAGCAGCAGCTGGGAGTGGCAAGGGAAGTTGCTGCAAATGGCAGTAGCCAAGGGTCGCTACTTTGGGAATGCCATCTGCGTGGCCCCTGATGCCAGGCTGAGTAATGGGGAATTTCAATTGGCCATATTTGGAGATGTAAGCATTTGGGAATACCTGAAAAACCTGGGTAACTTAAAAAAAGGGGTGAAGATCAAACATCCGCAGGTGAGCTACTACACCAGCAAGGAAGTGATACTCGATAGCAACGAAGCCTGTGGCATTGAAGCCGATGGTGAATATGTAGGCCTTCTTCCGGCAGGCTTGAGTATATTGCCTAATGTGATCCGATTTTTGATGGTCCCTGAGAGAATTGATAGCTTCAGAAAGGAGGAAAATAAATCGCCTTGATAATCATAGAAATGAAAAAAGTAGCAAACATAATATTCCTTATAGCATTAGCTGTATTAGTTTTATCCTGTACCGAAAAAACCAGGAAGGAAAACAGTCAAATGGCAACAACATTTTATATAGGGACCTATACCAACACCCAAAGCGAGGGGATATATACCTATGCCTTGCATAAGAATGGCGAATTGGAACGAATTGGCCTGGCAGCAACATCGGAGAATCCTTCCTTTTTGACTAAAAGTACCGATGGGAAATACCTCATTGCGGCCAATGAAAATGAAGAAGGCACTCTAAGTTCTTTTAAAATTGATGGGGATAGCCTGCACCTCATCAACCTAGCCTCCTCCGGAGGAGTTCACCCCTGCTTTGTAACTGCTAATGATAAAGGCCAGGTGTTAGCTGCGAATTATTCCAGCGGAACTATTGGCTTGCTTCAGATCAATATGAAGGGCCAATTATCACCGATTTTGGACGTACAACAACACAGCGGAAAGGGAATTCACCCTCGACAGGATGCAGCGCATGCGCACTCTACTTGGTTCGATCCGGATGGGAAAATCATTATATCGGTGGATCTGGGCACAAATGAACTGGTCTTTTCCACAATAGATACCGGAACAAACAAGCTACTCCCTGCCACACAGCACAGTTTAAAAATGGATCCGGGTGCCGGACCAAGGCACCTTGCTTTTTATCCCGAAAAGCCCTGGATCTATGTTGTAAATGAACTGACTTCTTCGGTTAGTCTCGTTGTAAAGGACAGTGTCTATTCGTTAAAATCTTCTTTTTCCACCTTGCCCGAAAGTTTTACTGAAGAAAATACCTGTGCCGATATCCATATTTCCAATGATGGCAGATTCCTGTACGCTTCTAATCGCGGACATAACAGTATTGCCATTTTTTCAATAGGAACAGATGGGAATCTCACATTAATCGGACATGAGTCAACACGAGGTGAAGGGCCAAGAAATTTTGCCCTCTCACCCGACAATGCCTTTCTGTTAGTGGCAAATCAACTTACTGATAAGATCGTGTCTTTCAAAAGGGATACAAATTCAGGAAAATTGGAATATATTTCAGAAATAGCCGCCCCCACGCCAGTCTGTATCTTTTTTTAAGAAACGTAAACAGATTGAGCCTACTCAAGTCGATATTGCATCGAATTGGATTCAAATTGCATAACTTATAAGCATGAGAAAAAGAGATTTTCTAATAAATACAACAGCTGTAGTAATTACCGCAGCCTTATCTCCCAAAATAGTTTTGGGTAATTCTAAAAGTAAGATTCTTGAAAATATAGGGGTTCAACTCTTCTCCATTCCTAAACTTCTCGAAACAGATTTTAGGGGAGGGATCAAGATGCTTTCGGAAATGGGGTATACTGAGGTGGAACTCTATGGGCCTTTTCCTTTTACTGTCGATTCAGTAAAGGAACGTTGGAAAATGATTACGCCCAATCTGGGATTCAGTGGTAGTGGTTTTTTCGGACATTCCCCACAAGAGGTTCGATCTATTTTAAACGAGCATGGCATCCGGGTTCCTTCTATTCATGCAGACATGGAAACCTTGCATACACGCATGGAGCAAGTGGCAGAAGCAGCCGATATACTGGGTTTTGAATATGTGGGAATACCTGCCATACCCCAGGATAAAAGAGAAACGCTGGATGGATATAAAAAAGTGGCGGAGGAATTTAATGCAATCGGCGAACAGGCTAAAAAATTGGGGCTCAAGTTCTCTTATCACAATCACGGCTATGGTCTGACTGAAAAAGAAGGAATTATTCCCTTGACGATTATCATGGATCAAACGGATCCGGAGGTGGTATTTTTTGAAATGGATTTGTATTGGACTGCGGCAGGCGGCGCGGATCCAATTGAATATTTGGAGACATATCCAGGTCGCTATCACTTAATGCATATCAAAGACATGAAGGAGAAAGTGCAGTTTTCAGGAGACGGAGGCGACCCTGGCCAATGGATGGAATTATTTCCGTACATGACTACGGCCGGCGACGGTATCCTCGATCTATCATCCATCATACCAATTGCGAAGAAAACTGGCGTAAAACATTTTTTTGTTGAACAGGATATGGTAATTCAACCGGAGATCGCCTTGAAGAAAAGCATCGACTATTTGAAAAGTATATGATCCCTTCCTGAGAAAATCATAGTAAATGAGTTAAAGCTACAAAGGCATGGAAACTAAAAATTACTTTTCTAGACGAATGTTGATAAAGAGCAGCATCTTTGGTGTATTGGCTGCTTCTATCCCCAATGTATTATATGCCACTTCGATTAGCGGGTTGGAAGATGAAATCGCGGATCCTGTATTTCATCGCTATCCCTCCATAGATGATGCAATTGTCAATGAAATTGTAGGCGTATCGCATTTTAATTTTGATCGCGTTAAAGAATTGGTTAGCCCAAGGCCTGAATTGGCACGGGCCACATGGGACTGGGCCTTTGGGGACTGGGAAACCGCCCTGGGTGCTGCTTCTCATGTCGGTAGAAGAGACATAGCCAATTTCCTGATAGCACACGGCGCCAGACCGGATATTTTCACTTTTGCCATGTTCGGAAAATTCGAGATCGTCAAAGCCATGATCGAATCAATGCCGGGCATCGAGTCTATGGCCGGACCTCATGGCATCAGCTTGTTGCGGCACGCAAAAGCGGGGCTCAGATCTAATTACGGCATTACCTTAAGCGAGGCAGAAATAGCAGATTCCAACGCCCTAATTGCCCACCTGGAAGAATTGGGTACTGCTGATATAAAAGAGAAAGACCTGGCAATGACGGAGGAAGACAGGCAAAACTACATTGGAGACTATCGATATGGAGAAGGAGAAAATGAAGGTTTTACAGTAAAGATCAATATGCGCAAGAACCTTTCTTTAGGCAAACTTGGTAAATCTGGTGGAGCCCTTTATCAAAAATCTCCCAATGTATTTTCATACAATGGCACACCTTCAGTGGAAGTGCATTTTACCCTGGAGGATAACAAAGTGGTTTCACTGACCGTAATAGAACCTGATCTAACGCTCAAAGCTGTTAAAAGTTGAACCATTTAAAGAATTTGTTGAAAATAAGTAAGCTTGTTATTCCAGATTCTTTTTTGTGAATTTCATATTTCTTACCAGCCACTGGCCATCGAAAGTTACGGGCATGCCAACGAGTGTCGAATCTGCCTGGTAGCGCGCTGCCTGGATATGAAGATGCGGTTCCTGGGAAAAGCCTGAATTTCCTACCTGGGCAATGCGCTGGCCTTTCTCCACATGCTCTCCGGACTTTACAATAATACTCCCTTCTTTAAGATGGACGAGGGAAATAATCAGATCTTCACATTCCATTTCAATATAATTTCCGCGTCCAAAATTATGGTCTACGGCCATGCTGGTAGTGGCATTGTCAGACACATCATTTTTCATTTCAATCACTATCCCTGTACAAGGGCTGTATACCGCCTGTCCATATATCAGATGTTTATTACTTGAGGATGAAAGCACATTGCCTGATACGCTTCCGAAACTATTTAACTGGTTAATGTCTATCGCATATTGCTGGCTGTTGGGGTAGCTGCGAAAATGGTTATTGGCAATGGCCGTTGTACCTCCGGATGACACATAATAGGTACCATGATTTAAGGGGAAGCCGAGGTTGGCATCTGATTCTATGCTACTCCGTAATCCGGCAATTGCCTGATAATTAAAGTACAATAGAAACGGAGTGATAACTAGGAGAATAACCGTGATTACCCAATACTTCCAGCTTTCGGGAAGAAGCGGTAATTCAGCTGTCCATTTTCGCCAAGCTGAATAAAGGACTATGACCAGGACCACCAGGATTATATATCGGAGAAAGTATGATCCAACCATCGGGTATTGACCCCATAGGAATAAAAAGAGAAGGCATCCTATCTGAAAGATTTTGGCCAGTATAAAGCCTAAACGTGATTTAGCTCGCGTAGTAAATAAGGCACCCAGAATGAGGATGGGTATCCCCAGGTGTACAAAAAAATAGAGTACTTTTTCCATTTAATATTACAATTAGCCGACTTTTAAAATGACGATGTATCCATACACATTGTTACAGTTCCCCCGACCAATGCATCAAGATAAGTAATTATAAAAACCCATCGCTGCTGGTGATTTTTAAAGACTTTGGCTTTAGATAGGTATTAGTAATTGGAATTTGTATTTTGGGACCTGCCCGTCCTGCAGGCGGGTTTGATGATACCAACGAAGCGAAACTGATTTGGAAGCACTATCAATTAACCCAAGGACACTTTGGCTAAAAAGAATTTTAACGCTTATCGTTGGTGTCGCGATCTGGCATCTTCCTATTCCCTGGGATATAACACCCGATGCCTGGCATCTGTTTGCGATCTTTATCACAGCCATTGTTGCTGTTTTGCTGGAAGCATTATCTATTTTTACAGCCTCAATTATTGGCCTGGTAGCAGCTGTTATGCTCCGCGTACTCACTCCGGAACAAGCCTATTCCGGGTTTTCTGAAAGTTTTATTTTACTCATATTAGCGGCCTTTTTAGTGGCCAAAGGGGTTATTAAATCCGGCTTGGGAAGGCGCATAGCTTTTATGCTCATTCAACGCTTTGGGAAGTCGACATTAAACCTGGGCTACTGCATTGTGATCACAGATACCATTATCGGACCCACCATACCCAGTAATACGGCCCGCTCTGGCATTATGTATCCTATTACCCATGCCCTGTCTTTAGACACGGGATCTTTACCCACTCCTGATGCCAGAAATCGCACAGGCACCTATTTGATGATGACTTACATTGCCGGTCAGACGATCAGTTCTGCGCTCTGGCTAACCGGTATGGCTGCCAACCCTGTGGGTGCCGGCATAGGCGCTCAATTTGGCGTCAACATGAGTTTTGGCAATTGGTTCTTTGTAGCTTCAGTACCTTGTTTTATTGCCCTGGCGATCATTCCCTGGATATTATATAAACTCTTTCCTCCAGAATATAAACATACCCCGGAAGCGCCCAAAATGGCGCGAAAAGGACTGGAAGAAATGGGGCCCATGAGTACAAAAGAATGGATTATGGGAGCAACCTTCCTTGGGATGATACTACTCTGGGCATTCTCCCCGGTTTTGAACATCAACCTGGCCATAGTGGCTTTTCTTGGCCTGGCCATTTTGATCCTGGCCAATGTATACACCTTAAACGATATCCGTGAAGGCGGAGGCGATGCCCTCGAAACCTATGTCTGGTTCGCTATTTTATATATGATGAGTACGGCCCTGAATGACATGGGCTTTATGAAGATCCTGGGCGAGCAATTGGCCACCTACATCGGCGGTTATAATTGGGTTACCGTTTATGTCTTTCTAATTGTATTATATATCGTGATTCACTACCTGTTCGTGAGTCAGACTGCACACTTATTGGCTTTATATGCTGTTTTTTTACAAGTAGCTGTAAGCGCAGGTGTACCTGCCGCCCTAATGGCTTTTATGCTTGCCTTTTCTACAAACTTGTTTGCCGTGATCACGCCCCAGGCGTCTAGTTCCAATATATTATTTGTTGGGAGTGGCTTTTTACCCTCTAAGGAGATCTATAAACAGGGCGCTGTCATCACAGTTTTAAATACAGTGATCTTTCTGTTGGCCACCCCCTGGATTATGTGGGCGTCGACAATATTTTAGTATTTGATTTAGAACGTCATTTAAATACGTCTAAAAATCAAATGCAACATCCAGAACTTGTATCCTAGGACCTACTTTATTTAAAAATCTGATAAAGAACTAATCGATTAATTATCTCCAATTGCATTGGATTGAATTTTCCTATATTAGTTACTGATGCCAGGAAAATTCAGCGTTGTAATCTTCTTTTCTTGTTTGTGTGGTATATGTTTTCAACTAAGCGCACAACAATATGGGTATGTACAATATAATGCCGACTCCGGCGCACCTTTTGACCAGGTTTCTACCGTGATACAGGACAACAAGGGCTATGTATGGATTGGTAGCTCAAGTGGTTTATATCGCTTCGATGGCGTCCATTTTGACAAGCATAGCCTGCATACCCAGAGTCAATTCATTTATCAGTTGCATGCTTATGAAGATGATCTCTTTTTTGTCAATGATATGGGTGTCTTTCAAGTGAAAGATCTGCTTGCCAATCCCGAGGTGAGTCCCCTGTTGGAAGGCACTATCAATGAAAACCCTGAGCTTCCCTTCTATCCCAATGATTTTGTACTGGCTAAAGACCGGGAGATCTGGCTGAGCCAATCCAATCACAGCATTGGCAGGTTACAAAAAGATGGTTTTAGGACTTATAAGTTTTCCGAATCAAAAGAAGCGCAAAAGCTTGCCATACAGGAAGATTCCAGTGGTGGAATTTGGGTGCTGAGTCCGCTGGAAGGTTTGTTTTACTTTGACAAATCTGCTGATTCCTTTGAAAAAAAACTGGATATCAGAAATGGGCATAGCTTATTGCTTCATAAGGATCGACTTTTAGTGGGCGGCGATGCACTTCGTGTCTATACCATTAATCGGAATACCCCTCGGCTGTATAAGAAAATTGCAATAGACGGTGATCTGGTTACTTCAATCCATGCTGATCAAAAGGACGCATTCATCATTGGGACCCGAAAAGGAAAATTACTTAAGATCCCGGATATAGACAGTCCACCTCAAATTATTTACGGGGCCAATGAAGCCCACCGCGTTGAGGAATTGGATTTT
>JAOTYW010000096.1 GCA_029861705.1 Flavobacteriaceae bacterium | reverse complement strand
GAGTGATATTACCATCGAAGGAGATGTGAAAGCGCAGCAGGCTATTCGCTACAATATTTTTCAACTCAACCAGACATATTTAGGTACTGACTCCCGTCTAAACATTGGCCCCAAAGGATTTACCGGAGAAAAATATGGCGGCAGTACGTATTGGGATACGGAAGCGTATTGTATTCCTTTTTATATGGCTACCAAAGACCAGCATGTCGCCAGGAACCTATTGAAGTATCGATACAATCATCTACAAAAAGCCATCGAAAATGCGGAACTCTTAGGCTTCTCCAATGGGGCGGCGCTTTATCCCATGGTGACGATGAATGGAGAAGAATGCCACAATGAATGGGAGATCACCTTTGAAGAGATCCACAGAAATGGCGCTATTGCGTTTGCCATCTATAATTATGTAAGGTATACGGCAGATTACTCCTATATCCCGGATATGGGGCTGGAAGTACTTATTGGGATCGCCAGATTCTGGTATCAGCGAGCGACATTTTCTACAGATAAAGGCAAGTATGTTATCCTGGGTGTAACCGGCCCCAATGAGTATGAAAATAATGTCAATAACAACTGGTATACAAATTACCTGGCCCAGTGGTGCCTGAGATATGCGGCTGAGCAAATTGAGAAAGTCAGGGAAGGGCACCCGATTGATTTCTCCAGAATAGAAGGTCAGGCTAAGCTATCACCTAAGGAAGCAGGAGAATGGACGAAGGTCGCGGAACAAATCTATTTTCCATATTCCGAAGCTCATGAAGTTTTTCTTCAGCAAGATGGTTTCCTTGATAAGGAATTGATCCGGGTGAGTGATCTTGATCCGGCAGACCGACCCATTAACCAAAAGTGGAGCTGGGACCGAATTTTGAGATCGCCTTATATCAAACAAGCAGATGTCTTACAAGGCATGTACTTTTTTGAGGATCAGTTTTCAAAAGAACAGCTGAGCAAGCATTTTGATTTCTATGAACCTTTCACAGTTCATGAATCCTCCCTTTCCCCTTGTGTACATAGTATACTGGCTTCCCGATTGGGGAAGATAGATATGGCATATCAATTTTATCTCAGAACATCACGCCTGGATCTCGATGACTACAACAAAGAAGTTGAAGAGGGGCTGCATATTACCTCAATGGCAGGAACCTGGATGAGCATTGTTGAAGGATTCGGAGGCATGCGCATGCAAGATGATAAACTGTCCTTCAACCCAAGCATTCCTAAAGATTGGAAAGGGTATTCATTTAAAGTAAATTTTAGGGAAAGGATCATTAAAGTCACGGTCACTCATGATCATACCGCCTTTGAATTGGCGGCTAGTGAAGAAATGTCAATCCGTCTTAACGGAGAACGGGTAGTACTTAAGCCAGAACAAGTCATTCAGATTTAGACACGGAGCTATGTACACAGCGAGGCTTTCCTCAAGATCTTTTGGCGTTCTAATATCATTATTATTTCTCCTGTGGTTTTTACCTGGTGTAGGCCAGGAGGTCCGCGTAGAGCCGCCTAACTGGTGGTCCGGGATGAAGGAGTCCAGCCTGCAGCTAATGGTCCATGCTCCCGAAATTGGAAACTACACCGTTCACATTAATTCTTCCGAAGTAGCACTTATCAAACTTACTAAGGCGGATAGTCCCAATTATTTGTTTATCGACCTCGATGTCATCAACACCCCGGCAGGTGGATTTACACTTGTCTTTAAAAATGACGAAAAGGAAATACGTGTGCCGTATGAGCTGAGAGAAAGATCCCATGCTGGGCAAATTATGGGGTTTGATAGTTCTGATGTGATCTATCTTATTACACCAGACAGATTCGCCAATGGGAAGCCGGATAACGATATCGTGAACGGAATGAAAGAAACCCGACTGGATAGAACGCATGATTATGCCAGACATGGAGGCGATATTCAAGGAATAACCAAGCACCTCGACTATATTTCTGAAATGGGATTCACTGCTATTTGGTCTAGCCCTCTCCTTGATAATAATATGGAAGAACAATCCTACCACGGCTATGCAATAACTGATTATTACAAGGTAGATCCTCGCTTTGGTACGCTTGAGTCCTATAAGGCATTAACCAGGGAAGCAGCTAACAGGGGTCTCAAAATTATCATGGACCAGGTAGCCAACCATTGCGGTTTGGGACATTGGTGGATGGCCGATCTGCCATTTGATGATTGGATAAACGACCAGGCGCAGTACATGAATGGCAAGCAGACCCTTAAGACAAATCACAGGCGAACAACGAATCAAGATATATATGCTTCTGATGAGGATAAAAGGCGCATGTCTAAAGGTTGGTTTGTATCGGCGATGCCCGACCTAAATCAGGATAATTCTTATATGGCGACCTATATCATCCAGAATAGTTTGTGGTGGATTGAAACCCTTGGACTGGGAGGTATTCGGCAGGACACCTATCCTTATCCCGAAAAAACTTTTATGGCTGCTTGGGCAAAGAGGATCATGGCAGAATATCCCAATTTCTCAATTGTTGGTGAGGAATGGAGCTATAATCCCCTGCTCGTAGCATATTGGCAGCATGGTAGTATAAATAAGGATGGATATCAATCCCATCTCAAGAGTACAATGGATTTTCCGCTGCAGAAAGCATTGATAGAAGCCTTGAACGAAGAAGAAAATTGGAACTCAGGCCTTATCAAACTTTATCAAGCATTGTCCAATGATTTTGCATATGCAGACCCAGGCGCCATGATGCTTTTTGGGGACAATCACGATATGGACAGGCTATTTACCCAATTAGGGGAGGATGCATTGGCGACTAAAATGGCCCTTAGTTTTATCCTAGCGTCTCCCAGGACACCACAAATCTATTACGGTACAGAAGTGCTGCTTTCCAATTCAGCTAAGCGAGGAGACCATGGATTGATCAGAACTGATTTTCCGGGAGGATGGTCCGGGGATCAGGTAAATGCCTTTACCGGAAAAAATATGACGCCCGAGCAACTGTCTATGCAATCATTTCTCCGGAAAGTGTTGAATTTTCGAAAATCCAGTGTGGCAATTCACCGTGGGAAGACGGTACATTTTAGTCCGGAAAATGGAATATATACGCTGTTCAGGTATACTGAAGATGAAATGGTCATGTTAGTATTAAATAAAAATGAAATTCCTGTATCCCTGGATCTTCGAAGATTCGATGAATTGGGTATTCGTGGGGCTAAGGCCGATAATTTATTAAGTGGAGAAGCGATTATCATGGAGGATAGATTACTACTGCGGGAACGTGGACCAGTTCTTCTTTCACTAAAAAGAAAACGAAATGAATAGGTATGGAATTACACTTCTGGGGTTTGCCTTGCTTTTCACACAATGTAATGAACCGATTAAAAAAAATGATATGGGAACTCCTATGCCAAAAAATAAGAAGGCAGTAGTCTATCAAGTCTTTACACGCTTGTTTGGGAATACGAATACAACTAATAAGAAATGGGGAACCATCGAAGAGAATGGAGTAGGTAAGCTTGAAGATTTCACAGAGAAAGCACTTCAGGAAATAAAGGAACTGGGTGTTACCCATATTTGGTATACGGGGGTTCCACATCACGCATTAGCTACGGACTATTCTACATACGGAATTAGTAGTGACGATCCCGATGTGATCAAAGGTCGGGCCGGATCTCCCTATGCTGTCAAGGACTATTATAATGTAAACCCGGACCTGGCTGTAGATCCAGCTAACAGATTAAATGAATTTAAAGAGCTTATAGAAAGAACACACAATGCCGGGCTGAAACTACTCATTGATATTGTACCTAACCACGTAGCCCGTAATTATGAAGGGGCCGGAACACCGGAAGGAAAGTATATTCTTGGTAAGCAGGATGACAAATCCCAGGAATACCTTCGGGATAACAATTTCTATTACATTCCGGGTGAGACATTTGAAGTGCCCGAGTGGCAGGATGGCTACCTCCCCCTGAATGGAGATCCTCATGTCATGGCGGATTCTAAATTTGAGGAAAAACCGGCTAAGTGGACCGGCAATGGTTCAAGATTAGCGCAACCAAGTTTTGACGATTGGTATGAGACTGTAAAAGTGAATTATGGGGTAAAACCTGATGGAAGTTTTGACTTTGAGCGTTTGCCTTCAACATATGCCTCAAAATCTTATAAGGAACATTACGATTTCTGGCAAGGCAAATCCGTTCCCGATTCCTGGGCAAAAATCCGTGATATAGTTACATTTTGGATGGACCTGGGGGTAGACGGTTTTAGATATGATATGGCCGAAATGGTACCGGTTGAATTTTGGAGTTATTTAAATTCCCATATCAAAATGAAAAATCCAAAAACCTTTTTACTGGCTGAGGTGTATAACCCAAAACTTTATCGGGATTATATCCATAAAGGAAAAATGGATTATCTCTATGATAAAGTGGGATTGTATGACAGTCTGAAACATATTATGCAGGGAGCTGGCCGGACAGATGATTTGGTTGTTATTCAGGAAGACATGATGGATATCGAACATCACATGCTTCATTTTCTTGAAAATCATGACGAGCAACGCATTGCCAGTCCTGAATTTGCCGGTGATGCCAACATGGGCAAACCGGCCATGGTAGTATCAGCTTTGATCAGTACGTCACCAACTATGATCTATTTTGGACAGGAAGTGGGCGAACCTGGGGCTGAAGATGCAGGGTTTGGGAAACCGTCCAGGACATCCATATTTGATTACATTGGTGTTCCACATCACCAGCGATGGATGAATGATAAGAAATTTGACGGCGGGCAGCTCAGTGAGTCGGAAAAAGAGCTAAGGGAATTTTATAAAAAGCTCCTGAATATTTCTGTAAAAGAGGAGGCTTTTAGCGGAGACTATAAAGAGATACATTCATATAACCGGGAGCATACTGTAGGTTATGACCATCGTTTGTTTTCCTTTGTAAGATGGACAGAGGATCAGCACGCTTTAGTGATTGTCAACTTTGATAAAGACACCACTTACGATCTTCAATTGAAATTGCCAGCAGATGTTATTGCCAAATGGGATCTTACTAAAGAGACGTACAGATGTAAGGATCTTTTTGTGGAACCAAATTCCGGTATACTGCGAATAGAAGAGAATACGGGTCTTTTGCCATTGAAACTAGCCCCTTTGGAATCCCGCATTTTTATTTTGAAAAAATAAAAAAGGTATCGCAAAGGCAATACCTTTCTTGATAATATTGTAAAGTATCAACTTAAGAAGCTTCTTTGGCGGCAGTGGCCTTGTATACCATACCAATTATGGCGCCGACAACACCCCAGAATACAATACTTGCAATCCCGTCGACCAGATGACCCGTAAAATCCATGAACTCAGCCGTGGAATACCAAAGTATGGCCACCCCGAGCATTAAGACGCCAATCCAAGCTCCAAATGTGAACCCTTCACCTGCACTGTGATGGCCACGTGCCCACTTTCCATAAATAGTACTTGCGGCAAATGCTGAAACTAAATTTGCTATGATCAACCAAAGCATATCCGGTGGATCCTTTAGCATTTTGGTTAGCGTGTGGCCATCAAAGAAATCTGCCAGGGCAAATCCCCAAATACCCCATCCAAGGAGAAAGGATACCACAGTAGCGGCCAAAGTTGACAGTAAATTTTGTTTTGAAAACATGACTTTGAATTAATTGGTTAATAGTATGGCAAATTTATTAAATAAAAATTGAGAAAATGATAAATAATTAGCTAATTTAATAGTAATATGATATTTCAAGAAAGGTAAGAAATAGTGGCAGCAGACGGGCATCAATAGGAGTTTTAAAAGCAAATTGTATTTTTGATGACAAAGAATCAACCATGAATAAAATTCTTACACTTTCATGTATTTTTCTGTTACTTGGATGTGAAATGACGAATTCCAAACCCTTGATCATTGGTCATCGTGGCGCAATGGGTCATGAGACCGAGAATACCCTGGCTTCCATTCAAAAAGCGCTGGATATTGGTGTGGATATGATCGAGATCGATGTGTTCAGGATATCCAGTGGAGAAATGGCTGTATTTCATGATGAACGTGTAGAGCGATTGACTAATGGAGGTGGCCGTATTGAGGATTACAACATGTACGATATGCGTCAATTGATATTAGATGGCAATCATCGCATTCCTATTCTTCAGGACGTGTTGAAATTGATCAATAATCAAGTGCGATTAAATATTGAACTCAAGGGGAAGAACACATCTGATCGGGTGAATTTTATTACAAGCTATTATGTAAAAAACAGAGGGTGGGAAGCTAAAAATTTCCTGATTTCCAGTTTCGACTGGGAAGAGCTTCGCAGCATGAGGGCGATCAATCCGGATATGGCCATTGCTGTTTTAACCGAAGGAGACCCTCTTGAAGCGCTCGACATAGCTAAAGAACTGAACGCCGAGGCGATCAATCCGTCTTATACTACACTAACCGCGGAAAACGTAAAGGCCATTCACGATGCCGGATTTAAGGTATACACTTACACAGTGAATGAACCTGCAGATATTGCACGTATGACCGACTTTGGGGTTGATGGGATTTTCATCAACTACCCCGAAAGGATGCACTAATGTTTGATGTGATCATAATTGGGGGTGGAGCTCATGGAGTTATCACTGCCCTATACCTTCATTCTGAAAATGATGCGCTGCACATAGCCATTTTCGAAAAAGCTAAAAAGCTATTGCCTTTTTATGTGGAGGGGGAACAATTTCCATTTGGAAATCAGACGCTACCTAAAGCTGCACTACAGGATATGGTAACGGAGAAGGGGATATCCGTTTTTAAAAGCAGCGCTATTTCAGCACTTAGTTTTACCTCAGAATCCGATGCCTGGGAAATCAAAACAAGGAGGGCAGTTTACTCGGCCAGAAAAGTGATTATTTCCAGTGGGAAGGATCCTGGTATTTTGGCACAACTAAATGCTTTGGGTATAGCTACTGAAGAAACACAAGTTGCAGCGTTTCCCCTGGAGAGCGATGATCAACGATTGGTGGCTTTAGGACAGACAGATATTCCGGTTCTATTATCCTGGGTTAAGATAGGCCCTTCCATTAAAAAGATCCGTATCAAATTAGCTAGTGTTTCGGAAGAAAAGCCCTTAAAACAATTGGAAGGACATATTAGGGTTCATTCCGGGAAGATCAGTGGCCCTGTAGTGTATCAGATCACTCAATATATTACAGCACAACAGCCGTCACTCCCTGGCTCTATAAAAGTGTGTATTAATTGGGCTCCTGAATACAGTTCAGAGGGTATGTGCAATTACTTGCTGCAAGTGAAAGAGATGGAGCCCCGGAAAACAATCAGTAGAACCCCACTTTTTGGATTGCCAGGACGCATGTGGTCTTCACTGCTCAAGGCAGCACAAATAGGGCGTGAAATGAAATGGGAAGGCCTGGGCCAGGAACAAATCACTGAGCTGGCAGACCAGCTCACAGATATGCGTCTTATGACTAAACCAGCTCTTGACAAAACAGGGATGATCGCCTATAAAGGAGGGGTCTTAACAAGTGCAACTGATGAACATAGTGAGAGCCGGATTAAACCAGGCCTGTTCTTTGTAGGCACTGTCTTAAGTGATCAGCTAACGGCTGTCAAAGAGGGTGACAAATACATTAGCGGTACGATTAAAACTCTGGCTAAGAAAATCGCCTTGGCCTAGGCCATTTGCAAAACCATATCCAAAACCGCGGCAAGCACACCCCCGGCAATAGGCCCAAGGATAGGCACCCAACTATAGGCCCAATCACTTCCTCCTTTGTTTTTTATGGGAAGTATAGCATGCATGATCCGCGGCCCGAGATCCCGGGCAGGATTAATCGCATAGCCTGTAGGTCCACCTAAACTCAGACCAATTCCCCATACTACAAACGCGACAGGCAGTGCACCCAGAGAACCCAGTCCGATTATCTGGCCCGATTCTGTCATAGACGCATCCGTCATGTACAAAACGGCAAAAACAAGAACAAATGTACCAATAGCCTCTGTGATAAAATTCCAGGCATAATTTCTCTTCGCAGGGTTTGTGCAGAAAGTAGCAAGTTTCACCTCTTGGTCTTCGGTTGCGCTGAAATGATCTCTGTAGGCCAGGTAGACAAACAAGGCTCCTAACATAGCGCCGATCATCTGTGCCAGGACATAGGCGGGAACGTCGGACCAGGGGAATTCGCCAGCTGCGGCCAGGCCAATGGTTACAGCAGGATTAATATGTGCGCCACTATAAGGGGCACTGACGAAAACGGCAATAAAAACAGCGATGGCCCAGCCGGTAGTGATCACGATCCAACCAGAATTATTGCCTTTGGTTCCCTGGAGAATAACATTGGCCACAACCCCACATCCCAGGAGCAGCAATAAAAAAGTTCCGATAATTTCAGCAATAAATGGTGTCATAATAATAAAGTTGATTAGTTAGTCCAGTATTCCAGGGCAGCCACAGCTTTTTGCCATTGGGCGATCCCGGAATCAATTTTTTCTGTATTAGCGCTTGGTTTAAACCGCTTGTCCTCTTGCCATATTTCCCGGATCTCCTGAAGGGAATTCCAATAACCCACAGCCAATCCTGCGAGAAAGGCCGCTCCCATCACTGTCGTCTCTACGATCCTGGGTCGTACTGTTTCTGCTTGTAGAACGTCGGCTTGGAATTGCATTAAAAGGTCATTTACAGTTGCGCCTCCATCTACGCGTAATTCACGAATGGGAAATCCTGCATCGGCTTCCATTGCCTTGACTACATCCCTTGTTTGATAAGCAATAGATTCCAGGGCAGCTCTTGCTACATGGGCATCAGTACTTCCTCGTGTCAAGCCAAATAGAGTGCCCTTTGCATGCTGGTTCCAATACGGGGCTCCCAGGCCTGCAAAGGCGGGAACAAATACTACACCTCCCGTATCATCCACAGTAGCGGCCAAAGCTTCTACTTCAGAAGATGATGATATGATCTTCAGGCCATCCCGAAGCCATTGTACTACAGCGCCTGCTATAAAAATGCTTCCTTCAAGAATATACGTCACCTCATTTCCGATCGTCCAACCTACCGATGTAAGCAAGTTATTTTTGGAGACAAGTGGGGTTGATCCAATATTCATCAACATAAAACACCCGGTTCCATAGGTGTTCTTGACCATTCCCTTTTCGGTACACATCTGACCAAATAAGGCGGCCTGCTGATCTCCGGCGATCCCGGCAATTGGAATCTCGGCACCAAAGATGGCAGCGTCGGTATTTCCATAATGTTCACTGGACGCTTTCACTTCTGGTAGGATAGCTCTGGGTATATCCAGAAGGCTTAGCAATTCCTCATCCCAATCGAGGGTATTAATATTATAGAGCAGTGTCCTGCACGCATTTGAGGGATCTGTGATATGCAACTTCCCATTGGTCAATTTCCAAATCAACCAGCTATCTATGGTACCGGCCAGTAAGTCCCCCGCCTCAGCTGCCGCCCTTGCACCTTCAACATTGTCCAGGATCCATTTGATCTTAGTGCCTGAAAAATATGCGTCAATAACGAGCCCTGTTTTTTCCCTGACCCATTGCGCCTTTCCCTGAGCATTCAAGGCATCGCAAAAATCTGCTGTGCGTTTGTCCTGCCAAACAAGCGCATGATATACAGGCTCCCCACTATGTTTATTCCATACGACTACAGTTTCGCGCTGATTGGTAATCCCAATAGCTTTTATTGCGGCACTATTATCTCCAACGATCTCACGTGTTACACCTAATTGGGTTTCCCATATTTCCAGCGCATCGTGCTCAACCCAGCCGGGTTTTGGAAAGTGTTGAGTAAATTCCTTCTGGGCAGTGGCCTGAATTTCTCCTTGCTTGTTAAACAATAAAGCCCTGCAACTTGTAGTGCCCTGGTCCAGGGCCAGAATTAGTTCTTGCATGCAATCGATTTCTTTGTTAAAAAGGTAAATACCCTTAGTGATAAATGTATATGTTTTAGCGTAGACATCATAATTTCGCTTTTATCTTTGGAGCGTGTCATCAGAAATTCTATATATGAAAACCCATATCGTTTTTTTAAGGGGAATTAACGTCGGCGGACAAAAGAAGATCAGAATGGCCGATCTTAGGGCATGCCTTTTGAAAGCC
>JAOTYW010000279.1 GCA_029861705.1 Flavobacteriaceae bacterium | reverse complement strand
TCTGGGTGTTAAATATCGGGATGTAGGTGAAGACGGCACTGTATATGGCGGACCCATGTACTATTTATCCAGAGGGTTAAAGGAAAATGGATATAAAAGATTGGGACAGGTACTCGCCGTGGTATTTGCCATTTTATGCGTGGGTGCTTCATTTGGGGGTGGAAATGCTTTTCAATCGAATCAGGCTGCCGTACAGCTTTCAACTATGTTGAATTTGGAAGGTGGCGCTACAGGAATAATTATTGGGGTGATTCTTGCTATACTAGTTGGAATCGTAATTATCGGCGGCATTAAAAAAATAGCAGCTGTGACCGAAAAAATAGTTCCATTCATGGCCGTCATTTATGTGATCGCATCTCTCATAATTATTTTTGCCAACTTTAGATTTATAGGCGATGCTTTTGGGATGATTATTTCGGGTGCTTTTACCCCTATGGCCGGACTAGGTGGCGTTCTCGGAGTAATAATTGTAGGATTTCAAAGAGCAGCTTTTTCTAATGAGGCCGGCGCCGGATCTGCTGCAATAGCGCACTCAGCTGTAAAAACCAAGTATCCGGCAAGCGAAGGGGTTGTGGCACTGCTAGAACCTTTCATAGACACAGTCGTTATTTGTACCATGACAGCTTTGGTGATCATATTTTTCAATATGGATGTGGGCGCTTTTGAATATGGTAATTCGGTAGATAGTACCGTATTGTTAACAGAAACAGGAAATTATATAGGCGGTGTGGATTTGACTTCCATGGCCTATGACTCGGTAATTCCTGGATTTAGATACGTATTGACCATTGCAATAATCCTGTTTGCTTTTTCAACCATGATTTCATGGTCTTATTACGGCTTGCAGTCCTGGAAATTTTTATTTGGCCGGGGTAAAACGGCTGATGTGATATATAAATTGCTGTTCTTAACTTTTGTGGTAATAGGTGCTGCTGCGACCTTAGATGCAGTTATCAAATTTTCTGATGCCATGATCCTGGCTCTGGTCTTCCCTAATATGGTGGGTTTATTATTCCTATTCCCGAAAGTAAAGGAAGAACTCGTGAAGTACCTGAGTGCAATAAAAACTGTTAGCAAATAAAAAACCCTTGGAAAAATAAAATACCCTACTTCAAGTTCACTAAACAAGAACGAAGTGGGGTTTTTTATTTACTCCTTCTGATAGTCTTAATTCAGGCAGGCTCTTATTCCCTGGATTTTTATCTTATTGAAATGGGGCCGCAATTAGAATTAAACACGGCGCTACAAGAGGAAATAGATTCTTTAAAGAATCTTCAGGCACAAGAGCAGTTTAGCCCTAAACCCGTAAACCCTAATTACATATCTGACTATCGCGGCTACCTTTTGGGCATGTCGCTACCGGAGATCGATCGATTGCATGCGTATCGAGAGCGGGGATTATTTCTTCAAACCCCCGATGAATTTCAAAGAGTCACTGAAGTTTCAGATTCGTTGTTTTTAGCAATAAGTCCGAATCTTAGATTTCCTAAGCCTAAGAAAACGTCTCCCCTCACTAAACGGATTGAAAAACGATCAGTAGCAAAGAAAGATCTGAATACAGCAACCGCTTCAGAATTAAAAACTATTTATGGAATAGGGGATGTATTATCCAAAAGGATCGTAAAATTCAGGAATGCACTGGGGGGCTTCCTGGATGATAAACAATTGTATGATGTCTATGGCTTAGAAGAAGAGGTCGTACAACGAGTTCTTAGCAGCTATGAAATAATTGATATGCCTGAAATAGAAAAGGTTTCTATCAATACAGCCACAGTTTCTGAATTAGCTTCTTCGTTGTACTTGTCCTGGGATGTTTCCAGGGAGATTGTAGCATTTAGAGATTCGACTGGCGGCATTAAAGAATGGCGAGAATTAGCTGAGGTTCCCGGATTTCCTATCGATAAGATTGAGAGAATTAAACTATATTTGACCCTGTAAAAAATTGCTTAGATGATTACGGACACTTTGGCTTACAGCAGCTTTGAATATTCGGAAACACAACGAATGGTTGCAGCTTCCGCAAGGGATTTTGCAGAACAATATATTCGACCCTTCGTAATGGAGTGGGATGAATCACAGGTATTTCCGATCGAGGTTTTTAAAAAAGCCGGTAAAATGGGATTTATGGGGGTGTTGGTTCCGGAGTCTCTCGGCGGTTCGGGATTCGGGTATCATGAATATATTGCCGTTATAGAAGAGATCGCCAAAGTTGATCCTGCAATAGGACTTTCAGTGGCAGCACACAATTCATTATGTACAAATCACATTCTTTCTTTTGGCAATAAGGAACAGAAACAGCGCTGGATCCCAAAACTGGCAACGGCAGAATGGATAGGAGCGTGGGGGCTCACCGAACATAGCACCGGTTCAGATGCTGGTAATATGAGTACAACAGCAGTAAAAGATGGAACGGATTGGATCTTGAACGGAACAAAGAATTTTATTACCCATGGAAAGAGTGGCGATATAGCTGTTGTTATCGTTCGAACAGGTGAGAAAGGTGATAGTCATGGAATGACTTCATTTGCTGTTGAGAAAGGAACTCCCGGTTTCACAAGTGGCAAAAAGGAAAATAAACTTGGCATGCGAGCCAGCGAAACCACAGAACTTGTTTTTGATAACTGTCGTATTCCAGACGATAACAGACTCGGTGAGATCGGAGATGGATTCATTCAGTCCATGAAGGTGCTGGACGGTG
>JAOTYW010000095.1 GCA_029861705.1 Flavobacteriaceae bacterium | reverse complement strand
CTATTTCAGAAGATGCAGCATTAGATGCGTTTGAAGCCAGGTTTGGTACCCGGGCCCTTCCGGATTATCGTTTTGAAAATGCAGAAGTCATTATTTCTTTCGGAGCAGATTTTCTGGGAGATTGGCAGGGCGGAGGCTTTTCAAGTGGCTATGCCAAGGGACGTGTTCCCAAGGAAGGCAAAATGTCGAAACATATTCAGTTTGAATCTAATATGACCTTGACCGGTGCCAATGCAGATCAAAGGATCGCATTGAAGCCATCAGAGCAAAAGAAAGCACTTGCTGCCTTATTTGGGGCCCTTAACAACAGCAATGTAAGTACAGACTTAAGTGATTCCGTAAATCAGCTTGTTCAGCAGCTTGCAAAGGCTATAGGAGAAGCAGGATCCAGAGCTGTAGTGGTGACGGGTATTGATGATGTAAATGCACAGACGTTGGCCCTGGCTATCAATGAAATGATCAGGAGCGATGCTGTTGATACAGAAGCGCCAAGAAATATAAGGCAGGGAAATTCCAAAGAATTAGGTCAACTGATACAGGATATGAATGCCGGGAATGTTGGTTTGCTAATCATGGATGGTGTAAATCCGATGTATACGCTTGCAGACTCCACTGCTTTTGAAGCAGGCTTGTCCAAAGTAAATGTCTCTATTTGTTTCACGATGAATATGAATGAGACTTGTATGGTATCCAAGTATTCAGCTGCGGCGAATCATTATCTGGAATCCTGGGGCGATACTGAAATGAAGAAAGGTCATTTCAGCCTTATGCAACCGACGATCAAACAACTTTTTGACACCAGGCAATTCCAAGCAGCCTTGTTATCTTGGCTCGGGAAGGAAGAAACGTTTTATGATTATATAAGAGCTAGCTGGGAAGCCGATATACTGAATGGAGTTTCCTGGAATCAAGCGTTGCATGATGGGGTGTTTAGCGCAGATACCTCAGCAGGGATCGAAGAGACTACTGCTGAAACGATTGAAGAGCCAGTTACTTCAGATGTCGAAGATACAAGCACAGAAGGCGTTGCAACTATGGCTTCAGCTGTAGGTGCGCTTGCCGGAGCAAGTACTCAGGGCTATGAGCTCACCTTATATTCCAAAGGGGGAATGGGCGATGGCCAGATGGCAAATAACCCATGGATCCAGGAATTTCCTGATCCCATCACACGTGTGAGCTGGGATAACTATGTCACTGTATCTAAAAGCGATGCTCAGAATCTTGGTCTGATCAATGAAAATGTTGCCAATGGAGGACTTGATGGAAGCTATGCGAATATCAGAGCGAATGGAGTTACCCTTGAAAGTATACCAGTTATAATTCAACCTGGACAAGCTCCAGGAACCCTTGGACTGTCGTTCGGTTATGGAAGGAAAGTCGGTCTGAAAGAAGATATGCAAACCGGTGTTAATGCCTATACCTTATATAAGGACTTCAAAAATGTCCAGGAGGTTGAAATTGAAAAGGCAGCGGGTACTCACGAATTTGCCTGTATTCAATTGCATAATACCTTGATGGGCAGGGGCGATATTATTAAGGAAACATCTTTAGCAACATATAATAGTGAAGATGCAAGTGAGTGGAATCATGTACCACAAGTGTCTTTAAACCATCAGGAGGTTCCGGCTACTTCAGTAGACCTTTGGGAGAGTTTTGACCGATCTATCGGACATCACTTTAATATGTCGATTGATTTGAATGCTTGTACCGGCTGTGGCGCCTGCGTCATTGCATGTCATGCCGAAAACAATGTACCCGTAGTTGGTAAAAAAGAAGTGCGTCTTTCCAGGGATATGCATTGGTTGCGGATTGACCGCTACTATTCTTCCGAGGATACTTTTGAAGGCGACAATACCAAGAAAAAAGAAATTTCAGGAGCTTTCGAATCTAAAACAGGGTTCGAGGAAATGGAAGATCCTGCAGCCAATCCAATGGTTGCTTTCCAGCCTGTTATGTGTCAGCACTGTAACCACGCACCTTGCGAGACTGTTTGTCCGGTTGCAGCCACAACTCATAGTAGACAAGGACAAAATCATATGGCGTATAACCGTTGTGTAGGTACGCGCTATTGTGCAAACAACTGTCCGTATAAAGTGAGAAGATTCAATTGGTTCCTATATAATAATAACGATGAATTTGATTTCCATTTCAATGATGATCTGGGAAAAATGGTGATCAATCCTGATGTTACAGTGAGGTCGAGAGGCGTTATAGAGAAATGTTCTCTTTGTATCCAAATGACCCAAAAATCAATACTGGATGCTAAACGCGATGGACGCGAAGTGAGGGACGATGAATTCCAGACGGCTTGTTCAAACGCATGTGACACCGGAGCTATTGTTTTTGGTGATATTAACAATAAAGAAAGTGAAGTAAGCAAGCTAAAAGAAAGCGAGCGGGTATACCACTTATTAGAAAGCGTGGGCACACAGCCTAATGTCTTCTACCATGTAAAAGTGCGCAATACCGATGAAGCATAATAACTAACTAAAGAAATTAGATAAACTATATGGCATCGCATTACGAAGCACCTATCAGGAAGCCTCTAGTCCTAGGAGACAAGGGGTATCATGACGTTTCGGTGGATATTGCCGCGCCGGTGGAAGGCCGTGCCAACAGACAATGGTGGATCGTTTTTTCGATCGCACTAGCCGCCCTCTTATGGGGAATAGGGGCCATTGTCTACACCATCTCCACGGGTATTGGATCCTGGGGATTGAATAAAACGGTCAACTGGGCATGGGATATCACAAACTTTGTATGGTGGGTAGGTATCGGTCATGCGGGTACGTTGATCTCAGCTGTTTTATTGTTATTCCGGCAGAAATGGAGGATGGGTATCAACCGCTCTGCGGAAGCCATGACCATATTTTCTGTGATCCAGGCCGGCATATTCCCCATAATTCACATGGGTAGGCCCTGGCTCGCTTACTGGGTAGTTCCAATCCCTAACCAACTAGGTTCCCTTTGGGTTAACTTTAATTCCCCATTGCTTTGGGATGTATTTGCGATCTCAACATATTTATCTGTTTCATTGGTGTTCTGGTGGACAGGCTTGCTTCCTGATTTTGCTATGATTCGTGATCGGGCTGTGAAGCCCTTCCAAAAGAAGATATATAGTCTGGTAAGTTTCGGTTGGACAGGCCGTGCAAAAGACTGGCAACGCTTTGAAGAAGTCTCCCTGGTTTTAGCAGGGTTGGCTACACCGCTGGTACTTTCCGTGCACACCATTGTATCCTTTGACTTTGCGACCTCGGTAATTCCGGGGTGGCATACCACCATTTTCCCGCCTTACTTTGTTGCCGGGGCGATCTTTTCAGGATTTGCCATGGTGCAAACCTTATTGATCATCATGCGGAAAGTTTGTAACCTGGAAGCCTATATCACGGTTCAGCATATTGAGTTGATGAATATCGTCATCATGATTACAGGATCCATTGTTGGATGTGCGTATATTACGGAACTGTTCATCGCCTGGTATTCTGGTGTAGAATACGAGCAGTATGCCTTTTTAAACAGGGCTACAGGACCTTATTGGTGGGCTTATTTGCTAATGATGACGTGTAATGTGGTCTCGCCGCAGATTATGTGGGTTAAAAAGATCCGAACTAGTATTGTGGTTTCCTTCATTATATCTATAGTGGTAAACATTGGAATGTGGTTTGAAAGATTTGTCATCATTGTGACTTCTTTGCACAGGGATTACCTTCCTTCTTCCTGGACTATGTTCTCACCGACCTTTATTGATATAGGAATCTTTATTGGAACGATAGGCTTCTTCTTTGTACTCTTTTTATTGTATGCGAGAACCTTTCCTGTGATTGCGCAAGCAGAAGTAAAAACGATACTAAAATCTTCAGGGGAGCGATATAAAAAATTACGTGCTTCCGGACAACCGTTGCACCCGGCCATTCAGACTACTACACAAATATCACAACAGGAAACTGGAACAAGTACAGATACAGATACTGGTGATAAGGCGAATGATCTCCTGGATAGTTTAGGAACGTTTAATCCTGAAACAGACAGAGCAGATGATCTGAAGAAGATTAAAGGGATCGGTCCGCAAATGGAAGCAACGCTTAACCAGATCGGGATTTACACCTTTGATCAGGTTAGTAAGATGACGTCGCGCGAATATGATATGCTCGATAAGCTCACCGGGAATTTTCCTGGTAGAGCGCAACGGGACGATTGGGCAGGTCAGGCGCAAAATTTTAAATCAAACAGCTAACTATGGCTTCGAAAGTTATACATGCATATTATAATGACGATGACATACTGATGCAGGCCGTCAAGAAAGTCAAAGCGGCCAAACATCATATAGAAGAGGTGTATTGTCCCTTCCCGGTTCACGGGTTGGACAAGGCCATGGGATTAGCACCTACCAGAATAGCTATAACTTCATTCATGTATGGGTGTTTAGGTTTGATTGTATCTATAGTAATGATGAATTATATGATGATCCAGGATTGGCCACAGGATATTGGAGGAAAACCCAGTTTTAGTTATATAGAAAACATGCCGGCATTTGTGCCAGTTATGTTTGAGATGACGGTATTTTTTGCAGCCCACCTTATGGTGATCACCTTCTATTTACGAAGTAGATTATGGCCTTTTAAGAAAGCTGAAAATCCAAACCCTCGTACAACAGATGATCTCTTTGTAATGGAGATAGAGGTACATGGCAATGAAGCTGATTTACAATCACTTTTAGCTTCTACAGGAGCAATTGAAATAAAAAGTATAGAAAAGGAATAAGTCGGAATGATGAAACTACTCAAAATAGCGGCTTTAGGAATACTCGTAATGATCGGGTTCTCTTGTGCTGATAAAAACCGGCCCAATTATCAATACATGCCAAACATGTATGAACCTGTCGGTTATGAGGCATATCAGCCTGTATATTTTTTACCCGATGGCAGTCTGGCATTATTACCGGCAGAGAACACCATTGCCCGGGGTACTGTACCTTATGAATTTGCCAATGATATGGAAGGAAGACTGGAAGCACGGCCTCAGTTGAGTCCGCTGGATTCCTTGAATGCGGAAGTAAACCTGGCCGAAGGAAAAGAATTATACGATATCTATTGTGCTATTTGCCACGGACCGAAAGGAGCCGGGCAAGGTACTTTGGTAAAAAGAGAAAAAATATTAGGAGTACCCAGTTATGCTGATGTTGGTAGGGATATTACGGTAGGTAGTACATACCACGTCATCTACTATGGTTTAAACGCCATGGGTTCCTATGCAGGTCAATTAGATCACAAAGAACGCTGGCAAGTTTCTGAATATGTGATGAAATTAAAGGCTGAACTAACTGAATAAGCGGAAATAGAATGTATACCTTTTCTAACAGACTAAAAATTGGTTCAATCATTCTGATGGCTTTAGGGCTATTGGGATTAGGCGTCGGATTTGTTTCTGCACCATCTACAGTTGAAGAAGCAAAAGCCATGGTTGCCGCGCAGGATGATGGGCACGGGGGTGGTCATGGGGAAGAAGCTGCGCAGACAGCTACAGCAGACGAAGCTCATCACGACGATGCCCATGATGAACATGTATTACACCAATTACAAAACAGACCCTGGTCTGCCTTATATGTTGCCGCCTTCTTTTTCTTTATGATCGCATTAGGCGTCCTGGCATTCTATGCAGTACAACGGGCATCACAAGCAGGCTGGTCTCCTTTGTTGTTCCGAGTGATGGAAGGTATTACGGCCTATCTGGTGCCAGGAGGTATCATCGTATTTGTTATCCTTGTACTATCTGTTCTTCATATGAATCATATGTTTCCATGGATGGATGCGGAAGTAGTTGCACATGACGAACTTTTACAAAATAAAAGCGGGTATTTAAATCCCACCTTCTTTCTTATTAGAGCAGCAATTTTCCTGGGAGGCTGGATCTTTTATCGAGAATATTCCAGGAAATTATCCCTTGCCCAGGATAGTGCAGATGATAACAGCAACTTCGTAAAGAACTTTAGATGGTCTGCAGGCTTCCTGGTATTTTACCTGATTAGCGAATCTATCATGTCCTGGGATTGGATTATGAGTGTAGATCCGCATTGGTTCAGCACTTTATTTGGTTGGTATGTATTTGCGAGTATGTTTGTGAGTGGTATTACGGTGATCGCCATGGTAGCCATCTATTTGAAATCCAAAGGGCATTTACCCGATGTTAATGACAACCATATTCACGATCTCGCGAAATTTATGTTCGCCTTCAGCATCTTCTGGACCTATCTTTGGTTTGGTCAATTTATGTTGATCTGGTATGCGAATATTCCGGAAGAGGTTACGTACTTTGTGACTCGGATTGAAGATTTCAAGCTGGCATATTTTGGTATGTTAGCCCTGAACTTTGTTTTTCCGTTGCTACTCCTTATGAATAGTGATTACAAAAGGATCAATTGGTTTGTGATCATGACAGGAATTGTGATCTTGTGCGGACATTACCTGGATGTATTCAATATGATCATGCCAGCTACAGTTGGCGATCAATGGTCAATTGGAATACCTGAGATCGGAGGCGTGCTTTTCTTTGCCGGATTATTTATCTATTGGGTTTTCAGGGCGCTAACCAAGGCACCTTTGCAACCTACTCGCAATCCGTATATTGAAGAAAGCAGGCAGTTTCATTATTAGTAAAAAGAATTATTGTATAACTGATGACCGTATTATTAACATTAGCGATTCTCCTCCTTATTGCCATAGCTATCTGGCAAATGACTAAGATCTTTGAACTCTCCCAGATCAATGCAGAAGTCTCACAGGTAGCTACAGATAAGGACAATAAATACAACGGTATTCTGATGTTCGTGTTCCTGATTTTTATTTATGGAATCACCATTTTTAGTTTTGCCAAATACTCCAAAACATTATTGCCCGTAGCAGCCTCT
Source organism: Flavobacteriaceae bacterium (assembly GCA_029861705.1). Classification (GTDB taxonomy): domain Bacteria; phylum Bacteroidota; class Bacteroidia; order Flavobacteriales; family Flavobacteriaceae; genus HDS-28. The sequence goes on along the minus strand of JAOTYW010000095.1, from coordinate 3,223 downwards.
GAACATGGGGCCGATTATGATCAACTTATGTGGGTCTCCTTTGCCATTATCTTCTTTGTGCAAACGATCACCCAGGCTTTACTGCACTATTTTTCGTATAGGTATAGAGGAAAGAAAGGCAATAAGGCCTTGTATTATGCAGATAACGACCGACTGGAATTTATATGGACGATCATTCCTGTTATTGTCCTGGCAGGTTTGATTATCTGGGGTCTCTATACATGGACAAATATTATGGATATCAATGACGAAGATGATCCCCTGATCGTGGAGCTTTATGCACAACAATTCAATTGGACAGCGCGATATGGTGGAGCCGATAATGTATTGGGCGAGGCGAATGTTCGCCGTATTGACATAGCCCGGGCAAACATCCTTGGAATAGATGAGACAGATCCAAATGCTACGGACGATGTCATTGCCAAAGAATTACATTTGCCAGTTGGAAGGAAGGTTAATTTCAAATTCCGCTCTCAGGACGTTTTGCATTCAGCATATATGCCTCACTTCAGAGCACAAATGAATTGCGTTCCTGGAATGACAACGGAGTTTTCATTTACGCCGACAATTACCACGGCTGATATGCGTCAAGATCCCGATGTGATCGAAAAGGTAAAACGCACCAATGCGATTCGCGCAAAACGCGCAGCCGCCGGAGAAGAGAATTCCGATCCATGGGAGTTTGATTACATACTCTTATGTAATAAGATCTGCGGTAAATCGCATTATAATATGCAGATGAAGATCATTGTAGAGACGGAAGAAGAATACAACGCTTGGATAGAAGGGCAACAAACTTTTGCCCAAACAATGGCAATGCAATAAGAACGCTATAGTTAGTTTATAATAAAGAATTGAATATGTCTGAACACGAACATGCACATACCGATCATCACGAGGATGACCATGGGCATCATCATCATAAGGAGACATTTATTACCAAATATGTATTCAGTCAGGATCATAAAATGATCTCCAAGCAATACCTGATCACCGGTCTCATTATGGGGATCATTGGTATAGCGATGTCACTTATGTTCCGACTCCAATTGGCCTGGCCTGGAGAATCGTTTCCCATACTTGAAACATTATTAGGGCGTTGGGCTCCCGATGGCGTAATGGATGCCGATATGTACCTGGCATTGGTAACGATCCACGGTACTATCATGGTGTTCTTTGTATTGACAGCAGGATTGAGCGGTACATTTAGTAACCTGCTTATTCCATTGCAGTGTGGTGCCCGGGATATGGCATCCGGATTTCTAAATATGATCTCGTATTGGTTATTCTGGCTCTCCAGTGTGATCATGCTGATCTCTTTATTTGTAGAAGCAGGACCAGCTGCAGCCGGCTGGACTATATACCCACCACTTAGTGCCTTGCCATTGGCCCAACCCGGCTCTGGGATGGGGATGACACTTTGGCTAGTGTCTATGGCCATATTTATTGCGTCTTCTTTATTAGGTTCCTTGAACTATATAGTGACCGTAATAAACCTGCGTACAAAGGGAATGTCAATGACCAGACTTCCTCTTACGATCTGGGCGTTTTTCGTGACCGCCATTATCGGTGTAGTTTCTTTCCCGGTATTATTATCAGCTGCCTTGTTGCTCATCATGGACAGGAGCTTTGGGACGTCCTTCTTTCTTTCGGATATTTTTATTCAGGGAGAAGTATTGCATTACCAGGGCGGCTCACCAGTGTTATTTGAACATTTATTTTGGTTCCTCGGTCACCCAGAGGTATATATTGTATTACTTCCGGCTTTAGGGATCACTTCCGAAGTAATGTCTACAAATGCCAGAAAGCCGATTTTTGGATACAGGGCCATGGTGGCTTCTATTATAGCCATCGCCTTCTTATCAACTATCGTCTGGGGCCACCATATGTTTATCTCAGGTATGAACCCATTCCTGGGATCTGTATTTACATTTACAACCTTGCTGATCGCTATTCCTTCAGCAGTAAAAGCATTTAATTATATCACCACCTTGTGGAAAGGAAATCTTCAACTCAATCCGGGCATGCTATTCTCGATTGGTTTGGTTTCAACATTTATCTCCGGCGGATTAACCGGGATCATATTAGGCGATAGCACCTTGGACATCAATGTGCATGACACCTACTTCGTAGTTGCTCACTTTCATCTTGTAATGGGAATTTCAGCATTATATGGCCTCTTTGCAGGGGTATATCATTGGTTCCCAAAGATGTTCAAACGTATGATGAATAAGAATCTTGGTTATGTACACTTTTGGGTAACCGCAGTGGGGGCCTATGGTGTATTTTTCCCTATGCATTTTGTAGGTATGGCCGGTGTACCGAGAAGATATTATGAGAATACCGCATTCCCAATGTTTGATGAACTTACGGATGTAAATATCCTGATAACAATATTCGCATTGATCGCAGGAGCTGCTCAGTTGGTATTCCTTTACAACTTCATCTCAAGTATTTTCTACGGAAAGCCAACGGAACAGAATCCATGGAAATCCAATACTTTAGAATGGACAGCACCTATCGAACATTTTCACGGAAATTGGGAAGGTGCTATTCCTGAAGTACACAGATGGGCATATGACTACAGTAAGACAATGCCAAATGGGGAATATGTAATCCCCGGACAAGATTTTGTGCCGCAAGATGTTCCGCTCAAAGAGAATGAGGAAGAATTGCATCATTAACATTTTGATACTTTTAAAATGATATTTGGCCCATCTTTTGATGGGCTTTTTTGTGGAATTTATTCAGTAGAGGTTTATGACTTAGATTTTTGCAATACATTTATCACCCACACTAACGAGAAATGAAAATGAAAAAATTAGTATTGGCTGCCCTGGCATTATGTACAGTAGCAGTACACGCACAAAGAAAACCAAAGATCAAAGGAAATAAAGAGGTAATTACTGTACGTGAGGATTTACCTCCCTTTACTGCGATTGAATTGACAGATGATCTGGATATTTACCTCGAAAAATCATCATCTCCAGGCTACACCATTATGGCAGATGACAACCTCATTGATATTTTTAAGTTCGATGTAAGAGATAGCCTGCTAACGATAAGTTCCTTTTATCGCATTACATCTAAGCGTAAACTGGAGATCACAGTTCATTACAATGAATTAAATTCATTAGTGATCCGCGAAGGGAAAGTAAGCATGCAGGACGTTATAGATGCCGCAGTTATCAATATCGAAACCTATGCCAATTCCCGCTTAGAT
>JAOTYW010000094.1 GCA_029861705.1 Flavobacteriaceae bacterium | reverse complement strand
ACGATTTTGCTCAATGGAATCTCTTCTCCTCAAAATGGATTTTTCATCTTCTCTGGGTTCTAAAAATGTAACCTCCACATCGTGATCCTGAAATTCTACCTTAGCCATTTGATCAGTTTCTAACTGGCTTAACACCTGCCTGATGCTTGATTCTGATCCCCCGCCTTTTTTTATAAGGTTTGTCATATTTATATAAGTCATCGCGTCAAATACACCTCCATAGCTTCTAACGATCAATTCGAGGATGTTTCTACTTTCCGGATGTGATTCCAGGTAAGTCCAGAATTGATCCTTGGAAGCTGTAAACTGTAGCATGCTCCTATGCCTGAAATTCTGAGATAAAGCAAATATTCCTTGTTGATCAAGTATTTCCAGGGCATTAAAGCACATTCTTGGCTCCAGATCATAAGTTGCACAAAAGGATCCAAAATGAAAAGGATAGGTTATTCCTTGTCCTTCTGAATAAGCTATCTGCAAATGATTAACCAGGTGGCTGTACACTTTTTTAAGCATATTCAGATCTGGTAAATAGGACAAAAACTGACGCCGAGCCTGGGTTTCATCATTTGGCCCCGCGATCAAAATTGCTTTTGCAGCCAATCCATCCCTGCCGGCCCTGCCGGCTTCCTGGAAGTAGCTTTCTATGCTTTCCGGGATCTCATAGTGTATGACTGCTCGCACATCGGCTTTATCTATACCCATACCAAATGCGGTAGTGGCTACCATAATTGAGGCTTCTCCTTTCATCCAGGAGTTCAGAGCCTCTTTTCTTTCTAATGCCGATTGTCCGCCATGGTAAGCGCGTGCAATAATGCCATTTTGAAGGAACTCATTTTTAAGTTTTTCTGCCGAACGCCTCAAACGAACATATATTATTTTACTCCCTTTATGATCGTTAATGGCATCCCTAAGCGCCCTTTTTTTGTTCTCCGCGTAAACTACGGTATATGCTAGATTTGGCCTTTGGAAAGAATCTTTGAATACCTGCTCTGTCTTAAGTGCTAATCCTTCTTGTATCTCGGATATAACCCGCGAGGTTGCCGTAGCTGTCAGGGCTATAATGGGTACTTCCGGATGGATCTCGCGTATTTTATGACACTGCAAATAAGCGGGCCTGAAATCATGACCCCATTGAGAGATACAGTGTGCTTCATCCACAGCTATCAAAGAAATATTTAACTCCGCAAGTCGGTCCAAAACAATTTCCTGTTGTAGTCTTTCGGGCGATAGATATAAGAGTTTGTATCCTCCAAAAGCGGCGTTATCCAGGCATTGTACCACTTCATTTTGACTCAATTTGCCGGTGATTCCCAGTGCTTTTACCCCTTTGGCTTTTAAACTACTCACCTGATCCTGGATCAGGGCTATTAAGGGTGATATAACGATAGCTATACCATCTTGCGCTATAGCGGGTAGCTGAAAACAAAGTGATTTACCGCCACCCGTTGGCAAGAGTGCCAGGACATCTTTTTTGTCCAGAACAGCTCGTATTATTTCTTCCTGCGAACCCCGAAATGTTGAGAATCCCCAGTATTTATCCAGTAGCTCTATGAGATTGCCGGAAGCAGTCATTGCTTGATCAAATCTAAGATGAGGGATACTCTTTCGGCAACAGACCCTTTGGGTATAAATATGGGATTGTATTGAAATCTGTTATATGTTCCAAGTAAGTGGTTGTGAATTTCTGTAGCTTCTTGAAAATTTTCAAGTCTACTACTGTCACTGGCATATATCTCCTTCCACGGAGGTAATATGATAGCTAAATCATATCTGTGCATGTCACATGCGCGGACAAAATCATCAGAATACTTCTGATTGAAATAATCCATATAGGCGAGGACATCCGGGATTCCCCTATCAAAAAAGACCAGATCCTGGTCATGCTGTATTGCATTAAGAAATTGCTTGGTACGCCCTTCCAGCAATTTCAGATTAAAGGCCATAGGGTCATCGACAAAGGCCAGGGGATTTGTCGCAACCTCGTTCGCGTTGTCCTGCAATTTTGCAGCTTCGGTCATAGAGCGTATTATCTCCGGAACGCATGTAAATCCTTCATCGGTTAATTGCTGAATGACCGAAGTTTTACCCGTACCAGGCCCGCCTGTAATCACAACTCTTTTTGATTCCAAAATTTGCCTTATAACCGCAAAAGTAATCATAATGGAAATGCCTTAAAAATTAGGTGTTAAGAGCTATATTTGCAAAAAATTTGAATATGGAACAGGAAGAGGAAAAGGATTTTTACGATCGGTTGAGAAAAGAACTGGCCGAAAGCACGAGCTGGCCCTCAGACTATCTGTTCAAGTTTATCGTAGCTACAGATGATAATAAGATTCAAACAATTCACAAAATCTTTGACAACTCAGGTGCCGTCATCGAATCCAGACAATCACGTAAAGGAAAATACACCAGTATTTCCGTGACTATTCATCTGGCAGATCCGGATGCAGTTATCGAATACTACAAGCAAGTAAGCCGTATTGAAGGTGTTATATCCCTCTAATAGCTACTTTGTGGCATAATTTTAGTAATTTGCGGGCGATTAAGAGCCGTCCTGGCCTGATAATTTTAACTCTAACACCCTAGATATTTGAATCCAGTTGAAAACTTAGAATATAATTCAGAACGTCCTAAATTAATTATCCCGGAATACGGTCGTCATTTTCAGAAAATGGTCGACTATGCCGTGTCAATTACGGATGATGAAGAGCGAAATAAGGTAGCCAAGGCTATCATAAGTGTAATGGGTAATTTGCAACCGCATCTGAGAGATGTGCCCGATTTTCAGCATAAGTTGTGGGATCAACTTTTTATTATGTCCGATTTTAAACTAAAGGTTGAATCGCCATACCCCACGCCTATAAGAGAAGTATTGGAGCAGAGCCCAGAACCCCTGGAATATCCTCAGAACCATCCTAAATACAGATTCTACGGAAATAATATTAAACGGATGATCGATGTTGCGATAAGCTGGGAAGAGGGAGATCTGAGATCCGGCCTGGAATATGCTATTGCCAACCATATGAAAAAATGTTATCTCAACTGGAACAAAGACACGGTTGACGATAAGGTGATCTTCAATCATTTGTTTGAATTGAGTGAAGGTAAAATAGATCTCGCCAAAAAAGGCGAGAATCTCACAGAAAGTGATCAGTTTCTTAAAGCCAAAATCGTTAAATCTAACCGGGGAGGAACCGGAAAGAAAACTCAGCGGAATATGGGCCGCAATAAAAAGCGACATAAATAGACACCACCTTTAATGGGGACATTTACAATTGAAGGCGGACACAAATTAAAGGGAGAGATTACCCCGCAAGGTGCAAAGAATGAAGCTCTCCAGATACTTTGCGCTGTCCTTCTGACCGCAGAACCAGTTAGCATCCACAACATTCCGGATATTTTAGATGTCAATAAACTTATTGGCCTCTTGGGAGACTTGGGTGTCAAAGTAAATAAGATCGGTAAAGGATCGTACAGATTTCAGGCAGATTCGGTTAATCTGGACTACTTACAATCAGAAGATTTTAAGAGGGATGGCCGCGGATTAAGGGGCTCAATTATGCTAGTTGGACCTCTTTTAGGCCGCTTTGGACAGGGATATATTCCAAAACCTGGTGGCGACAAAATTGGCAGACGCAGACTGGATACGCATTTTCAGGGTTTCATAAACTTGGGAGCCACATTTCGATATAATCGGGAAGAACATTTCTATGGTGTTGAAGCAGACCGCCTGAAAGGCAGTTATATGTTGCTTGATGAAGCTTCGGTAACCGGGACGGCCAATATTGTAATGGCGGCTGTATTGGCCGAAGGCACTACTACCATTTATAATGCGGCTTGTGAACCCTATTTACAGCAGTTGTGTCATATGCTCAACCGAATGGGCGCAAAAATCTCCGGCATTGGCTCTAACTTATTGACCATAGAGGGGGTTTCCTCACTCAATGGAACAGAGCACACCATGTTACCTGATATGATCGAGATTGGGAGTTGGATAGGCCTTGCAGCCATGACACAAAGTGCCCTGACGATCAAAAATGTTAGCTGGGAAAATTTAGGCCAGATCCCCACGATATTTGAGCGTGTTGGTATTACCATAGAACGCCGGGGAGACGATATTTTTATCCCTGAACATAAAGATGGATATGAAATTCACCATTTTATCGATGGGTCTATTCTGACAATTGCAGATGCACCATGGCCGGGCTTAACACCAGATCTGTTGAGTATTATACTTGTGGTGGCGACCCAGGCACGGGGAGAAGTACTGATCCATCAAAAGATGTTTGAAAGCCGACTCTTTTTTGTAGACAAGCTGATAGATATGGGTGCCAAGATCATTCTTTGTGATCCGCATAGGGCAACGGTAATTGGCCATGATTTTAAATCGACCTTAAAAGCGACGACCATGGTTTCTCCTGATATTAGAGCAGGGGTGTCTTTGTTAATTGCAGCCTTGTCGGCTAAAGGAACTTCAACGATCCATAATATTGAGCAGATCGATAGGGGATATGAAGATATTGATACGCGATTAAGGGCTATTGGTGCTAAAATAATCCGTAGCGAAACAAACTAGTCCATTTCTTCTAAACTACCATCAGGAAAAAGTGCAAATCTACCGCGATCTCTATCGTGAACTTGCTCGGCTACAGGCCAGGGCCAACCGCCAAATTGTGTTTTGCCATAATCCCGCATGGCTTCTCGTATCTCCTGATCTGTATTCATAACAAAAGGACCATACTTAGCCACAGGTTCGCCTATTGGCCTTCCTTCGAGAATTAGAATCCTGCTTTCCTTTTCCCCATTTCGAAGTTGTAGCGCTGCTTCACCATTGAGATAGAGACCCGTAAGACTTTGCACAGTTGTGTTATTTACTCCTAAGGAATCACCTTCAAAAAAATATAGCGACCTGTTTATTCCTGTTGGGATACTGTCTATTTCAAGGGCAGCCTGAGGCTCAAGCCTTATGATCATGATACGTACATGGTTATTTTCATCGGATGCCCAGGAATCCGGGGCAGCAGAAGGAGCCTTTTGAGTCTTATACGTACCGGCGATCAATTTGATTTGGACCCCGTTGTCTTTAAGTTCGGGAATCGTCTCCTTCCATAGCATCTTAAAATGTGGCTGCACAAATTTCTTTGCCCTGGGAAGATTTAACCATAATTGTAAAAGTTCCAGGGGATTGTCCTTATGAGTATGTAATAGCGGGAACATTTCCGAATGTTGGACACCTATACCAGCTGTCATCCATTGCACATCACCATTACCAAAGCGACCGGCGGCTCCGAGAGAATCTGAATGATCGCAATACCCTTTATTTGCGAGTGTCACCGTCTCAAACCCTCTATGCGGGTGATAAGGAAAGCCCGGTATTTTTGTACCATGGTACATGCGCCAACCATCCTTCGATTCAAAATCACTGCCAAGGTTTCTGCCATCCAGGGGTGTGGCCGGGCCCATTTCGTCATTGCCTTTAGGGTAGTGATCCAGGTGGTAGGCACAAAATAGAAAGGGATCCTGGGTTTGCCATGTAGGGCCTAGCGGGAATTTTGTCATACGATCTTTCTTAATGCGTGGTGCAAGAATTTATTTTTTTGAATATGAGACAAAAGCAAATTTAGAACTATCCGGGGACCAGGAAGGAACATTGATAGTGCCTTGCCCCCCTAGAAATGTACAAAGCGTTGTCAATTTCATTGTCTTGAGATCTAAAAGTCGGAGCATCACTTCCTTTAAAGGAGGATGCCTGTCTTGTTGATCTTTCACATAACTTAAGAAGACAATGTACTTGCCATCAGGGGAGGGGTGAGGGAACCAATTAGAGAATTCATCATTTGTCAATTGGTCCACTTTCTTTGTTTTCCGGTTCATTTTCCAAATTTCCATGGTACCAGAGCGATAGGAATTAAAATAAATATAGGCACCGTCTGGGCTATATTCAGGACCATCATCTAATTCCGGATGATCTGTGACCTGTACTTCTGTGCGGGTTGCCAGATCTATTTCATAAAGATCATAGATGCCGTTGCGCTCTGCCGTGTAAATGAGATGCTTGCCATCTGGAGACCAACCGTGCCAATAAGACGGCCATAGGGGTGTGATAAGCTCAGGAGTACCTCCTTCAATGGGAAGGATATATATCCGGGATGTTCCGCCGGAGGATCCTGTAATAAGATCATTATTACTTATGGCAAGCAAAGTGCCGTCTGGCGAAATGCCATGATCATTGTTACACTTTACGGCATCGCCGGTAGGTAAAATAGTTTTTTCTTTACCATCTGCAGTTAGGGTAAATAAGTGACCACCTTGATTAATAATAAAGTAGCCTGAATCTGTACTCCAATTAGGAGCCTCAAAATGCCCTTCTTCCTGATAAATGTTAGTACGCGACTCATTTTGCAAGTCGTATACTTCCAAAGTAGATATCAGATCTTGCCCTTTGGCCATATTGAAAGGAATGAATATGAATGTACAAAGTGAAAGAATAGATAAAAAGGAAAATGCATTTTCCATTCAAAAGGAGCTTACAAAATTCGTGCTGGCAGGATTGCCGAATTTACCCTTCAAATCCCACCTTTTTGTGTGTTCCGTCGCAAAAAGGTTTATTGGCAGAAGCGCCACAGCGACAAAAGGCAGTGGAGCGTTCTTTTTTCATCATTGAACCATCAGGTAGTACGATTGAAACAGAGCCTTTGACTATCACTGGTCCATTTTTTATGACCTCAACGGGAATAGCATCAGAAATGGCATCTACCCCCAAATTTGTTGCCCCTGCCATCCGGTAGCTCAGAGCTCCTGAAGGACATTTTCCAATCTGCGCTTTTAGCTCGTCTATGCTGGCATTCTCTGGTTTGATCCAGGGTTTCGCATTTGGATCATATACCTGAGGTAAGGTTTCCACACAAACAGCTGCATGAATACATTTTGCGGGCTTCCAAACAACGGTTAGATCCCCATTTACATATTCCTTGATCTTTTCTTTAGCTTCCATATCTTAATTATTTCCAATTGGCGGTGGCCCTTCCGGAACGATCGCTTCGTAGACCGTTTCGCCTTTACGTTCTCTGTATTCATCTTTAACAGCTTCAACCATAGAAGGATTTTCAAAGAGGTCTAACATAGTCATACCCATTGCCTTGGCGGCATAGACCATGCCTTTATGACCAATACTCATTCCTCCGCAAGCAACTACTGCCCAGGAATGCCATGGCGTGTCCTTTGGTGCCACTGTAACACTTAAATTTATATTAGGAACATTCCAACTCACATCACCAACGTCTGTAGATCCGCCACCCGGATGTTCTTTTGTTGCTTCCAGAGGCTTTATTTTACTATCAAGTCCTACCTGAGGTTTCCCTGTTTGCTCCTGGATTTTTTTTCCAAAGCTGACCTCTTCATCTGTATATGATATGGGTCCGAGCATCTCAAGATTTTTCTGCATGATCTCACCACCTTTACGATTGACGAGGACTTCATAGATTCCAGAAATAAGGCTGATCTTATGCTCTACATTGGCCATAATAGCGGCTCCTTCGGCCATTGCCATAACGCGTTCATATACGGGCATCATGCCTTCCCGTTTTGAGTCTCTGACTCTTACCCATAATTTTGAATAGTCAGGAACAACATTAACTACCTGTCCTCCGTCTTGAATGTGATAGTGTATACGAACCGTAGGTTTAACGTGTTCTCTGTAATAATTGATTCCGGTTGTATATAATTCGAGGGCATCTGATGCGCTTCTACCATTCCATGGATCTCCTGAGGCATGGGCTGCCTGTCCATAAAATTCGACCTTAAAATCAACCAAGGCCAAGGTGCTTTGTACATCGGCTTCTGTATTGGGTCCCGGATGCCAGCTAACATTAACATCTACATGATCCCAAAGTCCTTCCCGTACCATCCAGATCTTCCCAAAATATTTTTCTTCCGATGGGGTTCCGAAGAATTTAACTGTTCCTTTGATCTTCCCGGATTCGATCATTTCTTTTACGGCGATGGCGGCCCCCAGGCTTCCGGCGCCAAACAGATTATGACCGCATCCATGTCCCGCTGCACCTTCATTCAAGGGCGATTTTGTAGGTTGTGCTTTTTGTGAAATACCGGGTAATGCATCAAACTCCCCAAGTACGCTGATTACAGGTCTGCCCGAGCCGTAGGTTGCAACAAATGCCGTTGGCATTCCGGCGACGCCGCGCTGTACATTGAATCCATTTTTTTCGGCATAAGAGGCAAGGATCTCTGCAGAATCATCTTCTTCAAATGCAGTTTCGGCAAGTGCCCAGATAGAATCGCTCATGGCGATCAGATTTTCTTTATGTGCTTCCACAGATGCCACTACAGCCTTCTTCGAAGAACTCATGCGCTGCGATTGCATTGTTTGCGTTAACGAGAATGCAAGGAATATGAGAAGGGATTTTTTCATGTTGGTAATTTAGGAATTATACTTTTTCTTGTAATATACGTAGTTGTTCTCGATGATCTCTTTTAATACATCCATATTAACGTCGCTCAATTTCATGATATAGAGACAAGATTTGCCAATGGTATGTTTGCCCAGTCTGGAAAGGAGCGGTTTGTTCCTTTCGGCAGCAGCCGATTCATAAACATAAAGGGCCAAATTTTGAGCGCGGGGAGAGAATCCTACTAGCGGCATGTCACCTTCACGTCCGGAATCATACTTGTAGTGACATATTCCAAAACCCACAATGCTGGGCCCCCACATCACGGCCTCTTCTCCTGTGATTTCCTGAAATATATCTAAAAGGGTATTGCCGTCTGACCTTCTTTGTTCGTTTTTTACCGAATTCAGGAATTGCGTTACGGAGGCGCTTGTTGGTACTGTTTTATTTTCGGACATAGGCAGGACTTAAGAATTTTAAATATACAAAATTGGTACTTACGAAAGAGCTGCTTTATATGTGGCCAAACAGCGTTCACGTGCCAATTTATGATCTACTATCGGATCCGTGGTCGGAGCTCCCTTGGCTTCAGGTACCCATAGGTTGGCATAAGTGCGATCCTTGTCGAATTTTTCGATCTGTGTGATCGGATTGAAAATGCGAAAGTAGGGGGCGGCATCTACGCCACTTCCTGCAGCCCATTGCCAATTGCCCACATTGCTGCTCATCTCGTAGTCCAGGAGTTTTTCGGCAAAATAGGCTTCCCCCCAACGCCAATCGATCAAGAGGTGTTTACAAAGGAAACTGGCGACGAGCATGCGCACCCTATTGTGCATTAAACCAGTAGTATTGAGCTCCCGCATTCCCGCATCAACCATGGTGTAGCCCGTATTTCCGTTTTTCCATTTTTCGAATTCTTGAAGATCATTCCTCCAAATGATGCGATCGTATTGCGGCTTAAAAGAACGCGTTGTTGTATGTGGGTAATGCCATAGGATCTGCATAAAGAATTCGCGCCAGATCAATTCCTTTAAGAACGTATCATTGGCACTTAAAATGGCATTTTGGACCATTTTGCGAATAGAAACTGTGCCGAATCTCAAATGTGGACTTACATGCGAGGTGCCTGTTTTTAGTCCTGGAAAGTCCCTTGTCTTCTGATAGTTATCAACAAGACTAGAAGAAACATCGAAGGCAGGGAAAGCCATCTTCGATCTCTTAAAGCCTATTTTGGCAAGAGAAGGGAAGGGTAGATTAGTTCGCTGAATTAGGTTGCTCAACAGCGACTCACTGGAGAAAGATGTGACATGTATGCTTGGATTAAAGATAGTCCGCCAACGCTTCATAAATGGGGTATAAACCACATAGGGTTCGCCATCATCTTTGACTACCTCGTTTTTTTCAAATATGACCTGGTCCTTATAGCTTGAAAATAAGATACCTTTTGATTGAAGTAGATCGGCAATTTGTTTATCCCGTGTAACGGCATAAGGCTCATAGTCGTGATTGAAATAAACAGCCGACACCTCATATTCGTCCAATAATTGGGTAAAAACTTCATGTGGATCGCCATGGAATACTGCGAGACCTGAATTGTATTTTTTTTTAAGGGTTTGCTGTATATGTACGAGTTGATCATAAATAAATGTGACACGCGCATCGTTTTGTGGTAATTGATCAAGAATATGTGTGTCAAATATAAAGATGGGTAATACTGGATCTTTAGAGGAAAGTGACTGATATAGTCCAATGTTATCCA
>JAOTYW010000278.1 GCA_029861705.1 Flavobacteriaceae bacterium | reverse complement strand
AATTAAAAGCCTTGAAGACCACTCCGCTCTCAAAGGCTATTTAAATATTGAGGAAAATCTTCCAGATATAATCCTGGGTCTAGACGCTGCTCATAAATGGAAAAACCTTTCTGAAACTGAAACTCTTGGTGCTTTAGAGCTTATAAAAAAGGATATTGAAACGATTATTGAGTTAATAAAAGCAGAAATGAAAAAATAACGAAAGTACAACATCGTGTATAAGTAATGCTCCTAAATGTCGCACTACTCATACACCGTACCGTCAGACTGTGAAAAAACCTCTTATTTCGCTTTAACATATTAGAATAAATCCTTATATTAAAGGATACCAAAAACTCACCATTTAAATGCTACAACCAGGTCAAAATAGAGACCAATTAGAATTAACTAGTCTGGATCTATTAGTCTCTCCCGATAGTATAGTAAGAGTAATAGATGCTTTTGTAGACATGCTCAATTTGGAGAAATTAGGAATTAAACAAAAGGGCAAATCCAAAGAAGGGCGACCAGCTTTTTCAAATGACATGTTATTGAAGTTATACCTGTATGGCTACTTAAATCGAGTGAGATCTTCCAGGCGACTAGCGCGAGAAGCAAAAACGAATATGGAGGCAATTTGGCTAGTACGAGGCATGAGACCATGCTATAAGACCATAGCAGATTTTCGCAAAGAGAATGGGCGGGGCTTCAGGAAAGTATTCAGAAATTTGAATAAGTTTTTGCGTCAGCAAGGATTGCTGCAAGGAAGTAGGGTCGCCGTAGATGGAAGTAAGTTCCGAGCACAAAACTCCAAGAAAAATAACTATAATGAAAAGAAAGTAAAACAGCACTTAGATTATATAGAAAAACAAACGAAGGAATATTTATCCCAGATGGATAAGTTGGACCAAGAGGAAGCTCAGTCAGAGCAAGTCGATGACAAACGTATAAAAGTAACTGAAGCACTAGAACGGTTAAAAACGAGAAAGACAAAGTATGATGATTTATCCCGACAAATCGAACAGGCACACGATAAAGGAGTAACGCAGGTATCGACGATAGATCCGGATGCTAGGGCGTTGCCTAAGCGTATGAACATTGTTGAAGTAAGTTACAATAACATCATCACCACCGACGCCAACGATAAGTTGATCACTAACTTTGAGGTGACTAATGAACATGACAGTTATGCACTAGCTAAAGCTGCACGGAAAGCAAAAGTGGTTTTGGGAAAGTCTTCAACGGAATCGATCACTGCGCTTGCCGACCGGGGGTTTGATACAGGGCATCAACTACAAGACTGTCATACGCATAATATCGATACGTTAGTAGCTTTGAAAAAGCGGGTGAGTCCCCAAAAGAGTAAAGCGTTTAATAAGGAACAATTTATATATTCTGCAACTGCGGATACGTATAGTTGCCCTGCTAGCAAAATCATGAAGACAAATGGCAATTGGTATAAGCGAGGTCAAGGCAAGCTAAGAAGATCTTATAACGTAAAAAGATACACATTGCCTTTCCATGTATGTAATGGGTGTCCATATAAACTAGATTGTGCAGGCCAGGCCAATCTAAAAAAGTCCAAAGGCCGATACATCGAACGGAGTGAATACCAAGGAGCGATAGATCAAAACACCAAACAAGTCACAGCTAGAAAAGCAGAATTCAATCAAAGACAAGCGATAGTAGAGCACCCTTTTGGAACGATCAAAAGAGGATGGGGATATGATTACACCTTGATGCGCACCATTAAAAAAGTAGAAGCAGAGTTCAGTATCATATTCACTTGTTACAACCTGAGGAGAGCTGTGTCCTTACTTGGCGTAAAACCCTTAATAGAGGCACTAAAAAGTGCTTTTATTAAAATTTGGGAGCTGACATGTTCCTGGACGGATTACAACAAAGAGTCCATGCAACACATCCTGAAACACACCAGTGTATCAAGTTCATAATATTACTTGTAAAGGATGGATATTGTAAGTATTTTCACAAACTGACGTTGTACGCAAGGAAAAAACCATATTATTTTAACCAGTAAATTAGTAAGCATGATAAACCTAAAATGTTCTCTCCCATTTGCTATGCTCATGGTATTATATTTGACAATGAATTCCTGTAACGAACAATCTTCTTCCTACGAAGAATCTTCCTCTAGCTTCGATGAAGTACCAAAAATTGAAAGGAACCCAATTGAAGGTGCTTGGTATCTGGTATGGGGAGAATACAATGGGAATGAGAGAATTGAAGACAAACCATTCCAAGTAAAACTTTTCACAGAAAAACATTTTTCCTATTTGATGAAATCCGATTCAATCCAGTGGGGACATGGTACTGTCGGAACTTATGAACTGGAAAATGGAATTTATAGAGAAAAGTTTCTTTATAGCACCAATTCTGCAAATATGGGATTAACTGCCGAATGGGAATATGAAGTAAAAGGGGATAGTTTATTTATGAATGGACCAATTAAGATAATTAATGCTCAAGGTGTAGACATTTCGGAACAAGATGATCGACTCCATTCAATGAAGGAAGTTAGAACAAGGGCAAATTAATCCTCGAACTTAAATTAAGCTCAGGAATCAGATTCTATGCGTACAACACGCTGCCATGAGGATCATGATGCCCCTGATACCTCAAAGAAATGATGAGCATACATACAACAATATTATGAGTGAAACCTGAAAAGAAGACGGATGGCATCACGACGCATGCAGCCATATCGTCAGACTGTGAAAAA
>JAOTYW010000093.1 GCA_029861705.1 Flavobacteriaceae bacterium | reverse complement strand
ATATTGAGCTTATGAGATTCGTAGAAAGTTTACCACACCGCATGAAAGTAGGCCTGTTTAAGAACAAATGGCTCCACAAAAAATTGGCAGAAAAATATCTTCCGAAAGAAATTATCTATCGAAAGAAAAAAGGATTTTACACACCGAGAAAAGAATGGTTCAAAGGAGATTCCGGGGTTAAGTTGCAGCGAACTCTAAATTCTGCAAATGGGGCATTTTCAGAGCTTTTCAATCTTGAGGAAGTGAATAAATACTTTGAAATTCATAGGTTGGGGAAAGTCAATTATGAAAAGCAATTGTATTTGTTGATTGTGCTGTATTTTACTTTAACCGAATTAGATTAAGAAGATTCTTAGGAAAGGGATTAAAGTATAAATTGAAACAGCAACATGAATAGGAATAAGATGGATAAGCATAGAGAGCAAATTAACCTGATTTATCTTTTAGGCGCGGGAAGAAGTGGGACTACCTTGTTGTCAACGCTGTTAAATGCCCAGGAGGACATCACCACTTTAGGAGAAATGCATCAATTCTATGATTATTTATATAACGATTGGGAATGCGCTTGTGGCAAATTACTCGCAGATTGTGAGTTCTGGGGAGAAATAATTACTGCTTTATCCCTGCATTCAAACCAGGTAATGGAATGTAAGCTTTTGTACAATCGGATGGAAAAGCACTCCCGCATTCCTTTTTACCTGCTGGGTTTGGGGAATAACCCTGCTTATGATTTAGACAATGAAACGGTTTTTAGTGAAGTCAAAAATAACATTCCATCAAAGTGGTTGCTGGATTCGTCTAAATATATTGGCAGGTATCTATTATTAAGAAAAAATTCAAGCATAACAATAAAAGGTATCTATGTAGTGCGTGATGTCCGGGGGGTGATCCATTCCTTTCAAAAAAACGTGCAAACTTCAAGAAATCCTTTTTCAGCCTTGGTCTATTACAGCCTGATTAATTTTTTCGGACAGCTTGTATGTTGGATGGATCCAAAGGTCATTAAAATCAGGTATGAAGATCTAATGCAAGATCCGAAAAAGACGCAGAGTAGAATATATTCACATATCTTTGAAAAAGACATGATTGAAGTATCTATTCATGAATTTTATGATATGCCTCATATAATTGGTGGAAACCGAATGAAACAACTTAAAGTAATCAAGATTAACAAAGACGATGCTTGGAAAAGAAAGCAAAGTCGGTTCAATAAATCATTGTATTATATAATGTCTTTACCATTGATGCTATTAAATAGATATGATTTATAACCCCAAACCGAAATGAATAAATATTACCTGTTGTTGGTGTTGATGTGTTGCTTGGCTTGTACAACCCGTACCCAAGAAAAAAAGCCTGCTTATCCTGGAAATGAGATTGCCTTAAAAGGACGCGTAATATCACTAGATCAAAAGTTGAAATTGACACCTTCAAAAGAGCTAGTACCTTATTTTTTTTCAACAGATGATGGATATGATGACGTAGTTTCAGCTACCAAAGATAGCAACGGTGTTGTATTAGAAGATGGACTTTATAAGCCCACTTTTATTTTCAGATCGGGCATGAATGCATATCGCTATTATACTATAAATAAAGACACTGTTGCTAAAGGCCATTTCCTGAACCAGGTTAAATGGCTCAAAGAGAATTTCGAGACTATTAATGATAGCTATGGATATTGGTTTTGGAGACACCCTAGGGAAGTATATAAACTGCAAACTAATTGGACAAGTGCTCTTAGTCAGGGTATGGGTATTGGACTTTCATTAATGGCATATCATGAAACTGGAGATCCGATACTTTTAGATATCATGGAAAAGGCCTTAAAAGCATATATGATTCCTGTAGAAAATGGGGGATTCTTTAGGTATTGGGGACTTGATATATGGTTTGAGGAATATCCAACAGAAAACCCTTCAAGGGTGATGAACGGGTTTATTTTTTCATTGGCCGGACTTTATAACTTATATGCAAATACGGGAAATGAAATTGCACTCTGGCTTTTTAATGAAGGAATTGAAACCTTAAAGAAGAACATAGACGTATATGATGCAGATTTTATTTCTAAATACAGTTTGTTCCAAAGAGATGTGTATTGGCCAGGGTGGGCCAAGAAAACATACCATAAATTACACATATTACAATTGCTTTGGCTTCATGATGTGACTCAGGAGAAGGTGTTTTATGAGAAAGGAAAAAAATTCTTAGAAGTCCAAAAAACAACATTTGAGAAACGCGCATGCAATATTGGAAGAGTGGTAAAAGTCACTGCAAATTCCCAAATTGCGGAGAGATCTCCTTCATATGTGTATGATAATCAATGGTCTTGGGGAGGAATTTGGGCATCTAAATCTAATAATCCTGAGCTAGTTTTCGAAATGGCAAATGAAAGAGACATCTATGGGTTTAGTTTATTTCATAATAGTGAAAAAAGCAGTGAATTGCCATTAAAAGTATTTGTAACTACCTCAAATTTAGATCAGTATATTGCTGAGGATCTGAAGCAACTAGATCATATAATTCACCCGAGCGGTAAAAAAAGAGTCACCTACATAGACATTTATCATTTCAGGCCAATTAAGGGAAAAAACTTACACATACAATTTCAGAGTCCTGAAGGGGAGCGATCAGTTCAAATAACAGAAGTCGATATTTTCTCCGATTTGAAAACAGAAATAGACTGCCTTTTGGAAAGTGTGAAAAAACAGCGAAATGATGACATTGCCTTATTCAAGTAGAAATGCAGGATTAATGACCAATGAACATTTTTCTCACCCTTGACTATGAACTTTTTTTTGGATCCCGAAGCGGTACAGCAAAGCAATGCATGTTAAACCCGACTAAGGACTTATTGAAAATACTTGATCCATGGGATATCAAGATCTCCTTCTTTGTAGATTCAGGGTATTTACTTGCATTAGAAAAATTCAAACAAAGCTATCCCCAATTAGAAACGGACTATGAGCAGGTATGCGGGCAAATAAGAAACTTGGCAGATTCGGGGCATGGTATTGAACTACATGTGCATCCTCATTGGGAAGACAGTTCCTATGATGGTAAGCGCTGGATCTTTAATAGGAGTAGGTACAAATTAGCCGATTTTAGCGAAGAACAAACATTAGAGATCGTTAGCCGCCATTGTGATGTGCTTACCCGAATAAGCGGTAAGAACCCGGTGGCGTATAGAGCAGGGGGTTGGTCTGCGCAACCCTTTGAACATATTGGGAAGGCATTATATGAGAATGAGATTCTATTGGATAGCTCGGCTTTTGCCGGAGGTTACTACCAATCTCCTCATCAATCATTTGATTTTAGAGAGACACCTCGATTTTGCAGTCAATATTTGTTTACTTCGGATCCGGCCATTCCAGTGGAGGGGGGTTCATTTACAGAAATCCCGATAAGTTCGATTAAAGTTTCACCTTTCTTCTTTTGGCGCCTAGCCTTCTTCAAAACCATTGGCAATGAAGCCCATAACGCATATGGAGATGGAGCACCTGTGCAAAGTCCCAAAAATGCACTTTTAAGGATGTTAACAATTCCTACCGTAAGTGTTGTTTCCATGGATGGCTATAAATCCTCTATGTTGTCTCGTTCATTTGCCAAATATGAACGAAAGCTCAGCGCAGAGGACAATTTTGTAATAATAGGGCATCCTAAGGCATTTACTCCCTATTCGCTAAAAAAGGTGGAGGAGTTTGTAAAGGAAACAGTAATGGATCATTCTTATCGGACTTTCCAGCAATTTAATTCCCTAACACAGGATTGAAAATGGATCATGCTTTTATTAATGGAAAGCGCATATATGCTTTTAAATCTAAAGAGGAATTCCTAGAATATTTAACGGAAAGAACAGGCATCCTTGTAGCATTAAATGCGGAAAAGCTTAATAAATCCAACGCTGAATTAGATAGAATTATTAACAGGAACATAGGCTATCCAGATGGCATTGGTGCCGTATGGGCCCTACGGCGAAAAGGATTTCAATCCACAAAAATTGCAGGCGCAGAATTTTGGTTAGACATCATACGACATTATGGCAATAATCGCTCCTTCTACCTGATCGGAGCTACTGACGAAGTGATTGATCAAACAATTAAGAAACTCAAAACAGAATTTCCTTCAATCAGAGTAGCCGGTTATAGAAATGGATTTCTTAAAGAAGGAGATAGGCATCTGTTGATACAGGATTTTAAAGCTACACAACCGGATGTGATATTCGTGGCCATGGGAAGCCCAAAACAAGAGTTTTTAATGGCAGATTTTCTTGTCGAATTTCCTGCTTTATACATGGGTTTAGGAGGAAGCTATGACGTATATTCAGGATTTAAAAAAAGAGCTCCTAAGATTTTCATTAAACTTGGTCTGGAATGGTTCTATCGCCTTTTTAAGGAACCCACTCGATTTTCTAGGCAAACGAACTTACTTAAGTTTTTATTTAGGATTATCTTTGATAAACTCTAATTAAAGCCCGGTCATACGTGTATTTTCTTGAAACGGCCATCGCCTTGTTCATTGGGGCATTCCTCATGACCTATTTAACCATACCTAAAATTATTGGTGTGGTTGAATACAAACGCTTGATGGACAACCCTACTAAACGGAGTTCACACCTTTCCAAGACCCCTACTTTAGGGGGGATCGCTTTCTTCTATACCTTAATATTTGCCCTCTTCTTCATTCAGGGCCGGGATACATTTAATGAAGCAACCTTTATAATCCCGGGACTTACTATCCTATTCATTGTCGGACTGAAAGATGATCTGGTTGTACTATCACCAGGTTCAAAATTGATTGCTCAAGCGGTTGCTGTGAGTTTTATTTTGGCGAACGAAAGCTTTACCATTTTTTCGCTCAATGGCTTTTTGAATATTAATGAGATACCATATTATCTATACTTGGCGATTGGCATGTTCATTATGATCATCATCATCAATTCGTATAATTTGATTGATGGTATTGACGGGTTGGCATCTATAGTTGGAATCGTCATTTTAATCATTTACACAACAATCTTTTATTCTTCCCAGGAATACTTCTTCGCCCTGTTAAGCATCACGATGAATGCTATACTTATGGCATTTTTTGGCTTCAATATTTCATCCCACAGGAAGATTTTTATGGGAGATACGGGTTCACTTATCGTCGGATTTGTCATAAGCATCCTGACATTAAAATTTTTGGCGTTAAAACCTGAGGCATATGAAAGCCTGCCCTTTCTGTTGGAGAATGCCCCATTGATCGCAATAGCCATACTCATAGTTCCACTTTTTGATACGGCCCGAGTTTTCACTATTCGAATAGTAAATAATAGGGGTCCATTTTCTCCTGATCGAAATCACATTCACCATGTCTTAATAGATTTTTGGGGCTTGAGCCACAAACAAGCTAGCTTCATAATTGGTTGCTTCAATTTATTATTTGTGCTTCTTTTTATTATTCTGGGGAGTACAACAAAAAATATTTGGATGGTTATGATATTGGTGGGCAGTGTGGTCATCCTGGGATATATATTTTTCAAATACAACTATAGTTTTGCCACGCTCAAACAGAAAATTCGACTGCGCAAAAAATTGGATGAATTTGGCATTAAACAGGAAAAGGAAAAGCAACCAAAGATCGGCAATGAAGATTCATAACTGGATGGTGAAGAATCGCAATTGTTGACCGAATCATTTATTCTCTTTAACTAGTGTAACATTCCGTTGAGATTTACGTTGTAATAATTGGTTTGCAGGAATGTGGCTCGTAATTTTGCGGGCTCTGTAAACTAGAATCAAATTACCTAAATTTTAAAACATGAAAATTTCTGTTATTGG
The DNA here is from genome assembly GCA_029861705.1 of Flavobacteriaceae bacterium. GTDB lineage: Bacteria > Bacteroidota > Bacteroidia > Flavobacteriales > Flavobacteriaceae > HDS-28. The sequence continues at coordinate 4,400 of JAOTYW010000093.1, read as the reverse complement.
GACCGGCTATGTGGGCTTGGTTACAGGTACTTGCCTGGCTGAAACTGGTAATGAAGTCGTTTGTGTAGACATTGATGAGCGCAAGGTTATGCAAATGCAAGATGGGGAAGTTCCCATTTATGAACCGCATCTTGATGTACTCTTTGAGCGAAATATTAAAGCCGGTAGACTTAGTTTTACTACCTCTCTTCAGGAAGGATTGGAGCATGGCGACATTATATTCCTGGCCCTACCTACTCCCGAAGATGAAGATGGTTCTGCAGATCTTAAATACGTTCTGGGCGTTGCCGATGAAATTGGCCAGCTTATAAAATCGTATAAGGTCATTGTGGATAAAAGCACGGTTCCTGTAGGTACATCCGAACGAGTATATGAATCTATCAGTAAAAATGCCAGATGTGATTTTGATGTTGTCTCCAACCCTGAATTTCTAAGAGAAGGCTTTGCCGTAGATGATTTCTTGAAACCAGAACGTATTGTTGTTGGGTCCAGCTCTGATCGGGCTACGCAACTTATGCAGAAACTCTACAAGCCTTTTGTAAGATCAGGAAATCCAGTGATAATCATGGATGAGAAGTCGGCAGAACTCACTAAATATGCAGCCAATTCCTTCCTGGCTACCAAAATCACTTTTATGAATGAAATTGCTAACTTCTGTGAAGAGGTCGGTGCAGATGTAGATATGGTAAGAATCGGCATGGGTACTGATTCAAGGATAGGGAAGCGTTTTCTATTTCCAGGAATAGGGTATGGAGGTTCATGCTTTCCAAAAGATGTCAAAGCGTTATACAAATCGGGCAAGGATTTCGGATATGATTTTAGGATCCTGGACTCTGTAATAAAGGTTAATAAGAAACAGAAGACGATTCTTATCCCTAAAATTCAAAAATATTTTAAAGGAGATCTGAAAGGAAAGAAAATTGGAATCTGGGGGCTGGCTTTCAAACCAGAAACCGACGATATAAGAGAAGCTCCTGCATTGGATATTATTGATGCACTCTTGGATAAAGGGGCCGAGATTACCGCTTTTGATCCTGAAGCAATGGAGAATGTTCAACGAAAACTGGGTGCCTCAATATCTTTTGCATCTACCATGTATGATGCCCTTGAGGATGCAGATGCTCTGGTAATTTGTACGGAATGGGGCGTTTTCAGGAATCCGAACTTCTCAATAATGAAGGAGAAACTCGCGGATCATGTTATTTTTGATGGAAGGAACCTGTATGATTTACAAGAAATGCAATCAGAAGGATTTCATTATGAGTCCATCGGGCGCTAACAATACGCAATAAAATAGTAGATGAAACGAATTTTGATTACCGGGGCAGCCGGATTTTTAGGATCACATCTTTGTGATCGATTTATCAAAGAGCGGTACTATGTTTTTGGCATGGATAACCTCATTACCGGTGATCTTAAGAACATTGAACATCTTTTTAAACTTGATAACTTCGAATTCTATCATCACGATGTGACCAAATTTGTTCACGTTCCCGGACAATTGGATTATATACTTCATTTTGCTTCGCCTGCGAGTCCTATCGATTATTTAAAGATACCTATCCAAACGCTGAAAGTGGGGGCATTAGGTACGCACAATCTGCTTGGCCTGGCAAAAGGTAAAGGGGCTCGAATACTTATTGCCTCCACGTCAGAGGTCTATGGAGATCCTTTGGTTCATCCTCAAACAGAAGAATACTATGGGAATGTTAATACAATAGGACCCAGAGGAGTCTATGATGAAGCAAAAAGATTTCAGGAATCTATAACTATGGCTTATCACAGGTTTCATGGCTTGGAAACCCGCATCGTTCGGATATTTAATACATACGGACCAAGAATGCGACTCAATGATGGCCGAGTTATTCCCGCTTTTATGGGACAGGCATTAAGGGGTGAAGATTTGACCGTATTTGGAGATGGATCTCAAACACGTTCATTCTGTTATGTCGATGACCAGATAGAAGGGATCTATCGACTGCTTCTTAGTGATTATAGTTTGCCTATTAATATTGGTAATCCGCATGAGATCACTATAAAAGATTTTGCTGAAGAGATCATCAAATTGACTGGTACCGATCAAAAGATCATCTACGAACCTCTTCCAAAAGATGATCCGTTGCAACGCCAACCGGATATTACTAAGGCGAAGGAGATTCTGGGATGGGAGCCTAAAGTAGGCCGTGCCGAAGGCATGAAAAAGACATTTGACTATTTTAAAACACTTTCCAAAGAAGATCTTCAAAAAACAGAACATCGCGATTTCACCTCACGCAATAAACTATAATTAAAACACTTCCATTTAGTCTTCATATTTACCGGGCTTGCGTTATTTTTACGCAAAATCCTGCGTGATGAATGTACTTATATTAGGATCTGGAGGTAGAGAACATGCCTTGGCCTGGAAGATTGCACAAAGCCCTTTGCTCACTACTCTTTTTATAGGCCCAGGAAATGCAGGAACGCGACCGTTGGGAACTAATTTGGCTGTCAGTGTAACAGATTTTAACCAAATAAAGCAAGCGGTACTTGACAACAATATCCAAATGGTTATCGTTGGTCCCGAAGCTTCTTTGGTGATGGGGATCCACGATTTTTTTGCAAATGATGAAGCGCTAAGAGATGTTACGGTGATTGGTCCTGGCGCAATTGGAGCACAATTGGAGGGAAGTAAAAAATACGCCAAAGAATTTTTGCAGCGGCATAGTATTCCTACAGCTGCATATCAGAGTTTTTCACCCGAGGAGATCGGTGAAGCAAAGGCCTTCCTCAAAGAACTTGAACCCCCATATGTCTTAAAAGCTGATGGACTCGCAGCGGGTAAAGGAGTACTGATCCTTGATGATATTAAGAAGGCAGAAGACGAACTGGAATCTATGTTGTTAGATGCTAAGTTCGGCCAGGCGAGTTCAACCGTAGTTATAGAAGAATTTTTATCCGGGGTAGAATTAAGCTGTTTTGTATTAACAGATGGTGAAAACTATAAACTGCTTCCATTCGCTAAAGATTATAAGCGTATCGGCGAAGGAGATACAGGATTAAATACGGGCGGGATGGGCGCGATTTCACCGGTACCATTCAATGATACACTATTTAAACAAAAGATCATTGATCGTATCGTTGAGCCTACTATTAAAGGGTTACGACAAGAAAAAATTCCTTATACAGGATTTATATTTATTGGATTAATAAAAGTAGGTTCTGAGCCATATGTGATTGAATACAATGTGCGGCTGGGGGACCCCGAAACGGAAGTAATTCTACCTAGGATACAATCCGATCTTTTGGAGTCTTTTGTGGCAATTGCAGAAGGAAGATTTGATAATAAGCCTTTAGAAATAAATGCAGACTATGCCATTACAATAATAGCTGTATCGGGGGGATACCCTGAGGCCTACGAAAAAGGGAAACCTATTAGTGGGTTGCAAGACTTGGATTCCCAGGCCTTGTTTCATGCGGGTACACGAGAAGAAAATGGACATATTTTTACCAATGGGGGCCGCGTATTAGCTATTAGAGGCCAGGGTAACACTATGGAAAAGGCCCTGGAACAAGGGTATTCAAATCTAAAATGCCTTCAATATGAAGGCATGTATTACAGAAAAGATATAGGATTTGATCTATAGATAAGAATGAGCAGTAATGCTCTTATCTTCTTCTCCCCGGTCATTGAATTTCTTTAACTGCAATAACCAGTATACCATGGCAATAGTGCCCATCGCCGCAAAGATCCAATTCACGGTGTTAGAAGTCCACCAATTATCCATGAATCGGAAAAAATCATAGGGCCAAAACAAGCCATTTACAAATAAATCTTCTATTGCCTCAAAAAATGCTCGCATCTTTGTTGTTATATTTACCCGACAAAAATACTAAAAGCTGCGATGATTTCAAGTGTTTTCGGCAAAACCAAACCCGTAAACTACATTATTTTACTCGCTTTCCTGTTTGTACTCTACTGGTATGTGCAGCTTTTTCTGTTTCGCCTGAATTATGATTCTACTTCTCTTATCATTCAAGGACTAATATCGGGCTTACTTTTATTCACTGTAATTCTTGTCAATTTTATAGTTCGGCGTAATCAAATCAATGAATCAAATTCATATGCCATACTTTTTTACGTCTTGCTTTTTGTGTTATTCCCAGAAGTAGTCTCAGACAACGACGCAATATTGTGTAGCTTATTTGTTTTGCTGGCCGCCAGGAGACTTTTATCCATACGGACATTAAAGAATGTGCCCCAAAAAGTATACGATGCCAGTATTTGGATAATAATCAGCAGCTTTTTCTATGATTGGGCCATATTATTTATGATTCTAGCCTTTTTGTCAATCTATTTTTACGCGCCCAAAAGCATTAAAAACTGGTTAATTCCTCTGGTGGCTTTTCTTACCATAGGA
>JAOTYW010000092.1 GCA_029861705.1 Flavobacteriaceae bacterium | reverse complement strand
CTACTAAATGAACAGGGAAGGAGACAACGATTTAGAGTCGATGACAGCGGTAATTTTATCCTTAAAAATGAGCAGACTGTTGCCCATGCATCCCCAGGTATAGGATATGACCACCTCATACCTGATGAAGATGGAGAATTCTACCGAAACTGGAGGGATCATATTAATTCACCTGATGATATTTGGAATGAGATCGTAAAAGCCACAGCTTTTCCAGGAGTTACATCTGCACCGAAACTGCAACCTATTCAAACCAGATTGGTCATGTTGCAAACAGGTATGAGGGCTCCTATGGGGATTAAAGTAAAAGGCCTCAATCTTGAAGAAATAGAAGCTTTTGGAATTGCCTTAGAACCTTTCCTGAAAGAAGTTGAAGGGGTAAGAGATGAGGCAGTTTTTGCTGAACGGATAGTTGGAAAACCCTATTTATTGATCGAAATTGACAGAGAACGCCTGGCCAGGTATGGAATTTTGGTTGAAGATGTTCAAAAAGTGATTCAGGTAGCAATTGGCGGAATGCCATTGAGTCAGACAGTAGAAGGTAGGGAACGATACAATATCCGCGTCAGATATCCTCGAGAGTTGCGGGGAAATCAGGAAGATCTAAACAATGTCTTAATTACGACATCAGAAGGCGCACAAGTTCCTTTAAGTGAACTGGCAGAAATTGTATATGAGAAAGGCCCTCAAAACATTAAAAGTGAGGATACCTTTTTAATTGGCTATGTCCTGTTTGACAAGCTAGATGGATTTGCTGAGGTAGAGGTTGTAGAATCTGCACAGGAATTGATCGCCAACAAGATCAATAAGGGAGAATTGATATTACCTGAAGGAGTTACTTACACTTTTGCCGGTACATATGAGAACCAGCTACGTGCAGAGAAGACCCTGTCCCTGGTAGTGCCGTTATCCTTGATAATAATATTCCTGATACTTTATTTTCAGTTTCGTTCTGTGCCTACCACCTTGATGGTTTTTAGTGGTATAGCGGTAGCGTTTGCAGGTGGATTTTTAATGATATGGTTGTACGGTCAAGGTTGGTTCTTGAATTTCTCTTTTATGGGTGAAAATCTCCGCGATTTGTTTCAGATGCACACCATAAACTTGAGCGTCGCAGTTTGGGTTGGATTCATTGCCTTGTTCGGGATCGCAACGGATGACGGTGTGATCATGGCAACATACCTAACACAGACGTTTAAGAAAAATACGCCTGATACAATTCACAATATTCGAAGCTCGGTTTTAGAAGCCGGTGAGAAACGAATACGGCCATGTTTAATGACAACAGCTACAACGCTATTGGCATTGATCCCCATATTAACCTCAACAGGCAGGGGGAGTGATATTATGATCCCTATGGCCATTCCTTCTTTTGGCGGAATGCTTATAGCTCTCATAACCTTATTTGTGGTGCCTGTCCTTTATGGTTGGCACAAAGAAGTTCAACTTAAAAAAGCAAATCCATGAAATATTGCATAGCACTGGTTGGATTCATTTTATTCGGTTTGACCACCAAGGCCCAAACCCTGCAAGATTATATTCAGGAGGCAGAGGCTAATAATCCGGGTATTCAAGCATTTGAAAAACGTTTCCTGATAGCCCAGGAAAAAATAAATGAGGCTAACTGGTTACCGAATACGGAGATCGGCCTGGGTTATTTCATAAGCGAACCGGAAACTCGAACAGGGGCACAGGTAGCCCGCTTTTCTACACGTCAAATGGTGCCTTGGTTCGGCACTATTTCGGCACGGCAAAATCTGGCCGATGCCATGGCACAGACAGATTATCAGGACTATGTGATCCAAAAACGTAAAATCGCTTTAAAAGTGGCTAGATCTTATTATAGATTATACGACAATAGAGCAAAACAAAAGGTGTTGGAAGAGAATATAGCCCTGCTGCAAATCTATGAGGAATTAGCATTGACAGCAATTGAGGTGGACAAGGCGACGGCCGTGGATGTGTTACGGCTACAGATTCGTCAGAATGAAATTGAACAAAAGAATAAAATGTTACAGGAATCCTTTCTGGCAGAACAAGCTGCATTTAACGGATTACTCAATCGGGAAAAAAATGCTGAAGTGAATTTCCCTCAGCTGCTGAGTTTGCCTGATAGAGAATCTATAGAACTAGACAGCCTCCAGCTTAACCCAGAAATCCTTAAGTATGACAAGATGTATGAATCTGTTGCACAGGAAGAACGCTTGAATCAGAAGGAGCGCAACCCCGTGTTCGGTATTGGACTGGATTATGTGCCGGTTGAGGAACGCCCCGATCTGGTTTTTGAAGATAACGGTAAGGATATCGTTATGCCAATGGTTTCCATGTCGATCCCTATTTTTAACAATCGATTTGACTCCAAAAGTAAGCAGAATGCAATGCGTCAACAAGAACTCGTATTTCGAAAACAAGAACGTCTAATTGAACTTGAGACCGCCTTGGCTAGAGCCATTTCTGAACGAAATGAAGCTCGGATAATATATGATATGCAGGAAACGAACTTGAAACGTGCCAAAGACGCAGAGGAAATATTGATCAAAAATTATGAGACAGGAACTATTGACTTTAATGATATACTGGATATCCAGGAATTACAGTTGAAATTTCAAATGGCGCAAATCAGTGCTACACAAGCATTCTTTCGGGAGTTAATGTTAATTAACTATTTGACCAATTAAGAAAATGAGACAAAATTGTCACATGATAAGCTCATTAATTTCCCTATTCCTGATACTGGGTGGGGGTATGACCATGAGCGCCCAAGGTCCACCAGTCAGATTAACTGCCCCAGGAACGTTGGGATTTCAGGGAAGCGCTCTTCGGACATTTGGGTCTTTCGATAATCGAGAACAAGGCTCAAGCTATACTCAGGTTGTAGCAGTACCTTATAATTTCTCCACTGACTTTCAGGCCGGTCTTATAATGCGTTATAGTTTCATTAATCCCAACGGGAGGAATTCTTTTAATGGACTTAATAATTCAACCTTGTTTCTGAAACATCAGCTCGTTGTGAAAAATGATGTTGCAAGAACATTTCGACTATCTGCACTGATCCGCCAATCTTTTCCTACCGGAAAAGAGATGATCGCTCCAGAGTTATATTCCACTTTTATTGGGATTTCTGCAGGGGATATCAGCACCAAACGAGGGTTTTACACCAATCTGGGGTATGTGTTACGCACCAATGATTTTTCGGATGTTTTTCAATATGATCTGGCAGTTGGCTTACCTTTACTACCGCAGGTGTATCCCTTAAAACAATTCAACACGTTTCTAGAGCTAAATGGTAGCCTCGACCTGGATGGAAACCATGTGCTCTCTTTGTCACCAGGAATTCAATTTATTAAAGGAATATTCCTGATCGAAACAAGTTTGCAACTTCCCCTAATTCAACCATCCGGGCTTAATGAGAAAGAATTCAATCTGATACTCGGAACTAGAATATTAATGTAATAATTACAATTATGAAATTAAAGAGGACTCTACTGATGACAATTCTCCTTTTAATCGGGGGCAATATCACAATGAAAGCACAACAGCTGTTATTGGATGCCTCCTTTGTCAAGATGGAGATCAAAGGTATGGCATGTCCGTTTTGCGCTGGTGGTATGGGGAAGTCTTTTGAGGCCATGGAAAATGTTCAAAAAGTAGATATGGCTTTTGATCATGGTTTGGCATTCCTAACTGTGAACAAACAGAATGTGCCAACTAAGGAAGAACTGGAAAGGATCGTGAAGAAAGCCGGTTTTAATGTTGGGGAGATACTCTACTCTGAGGAACCTTTCGAGATACCTGTCCGTTCTAAAAAGAAGAAAAAGAAGAAAAATAAAGGCACCTGACTTAAATATTAATCAAATTCCTGTTTGGAAGATGAAATGAAACATATCTATCACATACAAGGTATGACCTGCGGAGGTTGCCGTAGTCACGTGGAAGAACTGCTTTCAGGTATAGACGGTGTTACCCAGGCGAGAGTCGATCTGGACCGCACCGAGGCCATCCTGGAAATGGAAAGGCATATCCCTCTTGATACCCTTCAAAAAGTATTTCAGGATGATGGAGGTAGGTATAGTATCCACTTGCCTGAGCAGGGGGAGATACGAAAAGAGAAGAAACACGATCTAGAAAAGATAGGGACAGGAACAGGGGAGTATTACTGTCCAATGCAATGTGAAGGAGATAAGACCTATGACAAACCGGGCTCATGCCCCGTATGTGGAATGGCCCTGGTAGCTTTGGTAACGGATCTATCTGCCGAAGAAAAAACATATAAAGTACTGCTAGGCAAATTTTGGTTGGCCCTGGGGTTCACGCTCCCGATCTTCCTGATCGCCATGAGCGAAATGATCCCTGCCAATCCATTGTTTGAATGGATGCCCCAGAGATCCTGGAATTGGGTACAATTTTTCCTTTCACTACCGGTAGTTTTCTACGCAACCTGGATGTTCTTTGAACGTGCTTACAGAAGTATCTTAACGTGGAAGTTGAATATGTTCACGCTTATTGGCATTGGTGCCGGTGTGGCGTGGGTATTCAGCGTTTTTGGGATGGTTTTCCCTGATTTTTTCCCCACACAATTTAAAACGGATGAAGGAACGGTTCATGTATATTTTGAAGCATCAACAGTAATTCTGACACTGGTACTCCTGGGGCAGGTTCTTGAGGCCAAAGCCCATAGCAAGACAAATAAAGCGGTCAAAGAATTGATCAAATTGACACCGCATCAAGCCACACGATTGGTTGGTGGCAGGGAAGAGATCATATCCATCGATCACATTAATAAAGGAGATCTTCTTCGTGTTAAACCAGGAGAAAAAATTCCCGTTGACGGGACCATTACCGAAGGAGAATCGAGTATTGATGAATCTATGATCACCGGGGAACCTATACCTGTAACCAAAAGCTTGGGAGCCAAAGTTAGTGCCGGCACCTTAAATGGTAATCGATCGTTTGTCTTTCGGGCAGAAAAGGTGGGAGCTGAAACACTGTTATCACAAATAATAGAGATGGTAAATCAGGCCAGCAGATCAAAGGCGCCGATACAGCGATTAGCTGATACGATCTCGGCTTATTTTGTGCCTATCGTCGTCTTGATTGCTATTCTTACGTTCATAATTTGGGCATGGATAGGACCAGAACCAGCTTATGTATATGCAATGGTGAATGCCATTGCCGTGTTGATCATCGCTTGTCCCTGTGCTTTGGGATTAGCAACGCCCATGTCTGTCATGGTGGGAGTGGGCAAAGGAGCACAATCGGGTGTTTTAGTGAAAAATGCGGAGGCCTTACAGAAAATGAGCCAGGTAGATACGCTTATTATTGACAAGACAGGAACCATAACCGAAGGAAAGCCCTCCGTTCTTGCAATGGTTTCCTTTCTGGATGAATATTCCGATACAGATATTATCACCCATGCAGCATCACTTAACCGCCATAGCGAACATCCGCTGGGGGAAGCAATGGTGCAGTATGCTTACGATAAGGGAATCCGTTTAGAGGAAACAACCGAATTTGAATCCCATACGGGTAAGGGCGTCTCCGGTATTATAGATGAGAAAAGAGTATTAGTAGGGAACCAGAAATTAATGGAAGATCAGGGCATATCAGTTAGCTCGGAGATCAATGCTAAAATGAATTCTTTCCAAAGCCAGGGGAATACGGTTCCGTTGATCGCAATTAATGATCAAGTCGCTGGTTTGATCGCCCTAGGCGATGCGATCAAAGCGAGTAGTAAAGAGGCAATCAGAACCCTGCAAGATATGGGCATCGAAGTGGTCATGCTTACCGGGGATCAGGAGGTAACGGCGGCAGCAGTTGCCCGACACTTGCAATTGACGGATTTTAAGGCCGAAATGCTCCCACAGGATAAACTCTCTGTTGTGCAGCAATTGCAGAAACAGGGAAAAGTGGTCGCAATGGCCGGTGACGGTATCAACGACGCACCTGCCTTAGCTCAAAGCGATGTGGGCATAGCCATGGGAACCGGAACGGATGTAGCAATGGAAAGCGGTGCAATAACATTGGTTAAAGGCGACTTGAGGGGAATTGTAAAGGCACGAAACCTGAGTAATAAAGTCATGAAAAATATAAAGCAAAACTTATTTTTTGCACTGATATACAATACACTAGGTGTACCCATAGCCGCAGGAGTCTTATTCCCATTTTTCGGCATTTTATTATCCCCCATGATCGCAGCATTAGCCATGAGCTTTAGCTCGGTTTCTGTAATAGGGAATGCACTTAGATTACGATAATGAGCGGATATTTGATGGTGTTTATCACCTCGAGTCTTGCTAGGATATTAACAAATAGTAAAAAATAGATCGATGATGGTTAATAAGACTATAGTTTATACTGCAGTAGCATTGTTGGGAGGCCTGCTCTTAGGATATATGTTGTTTGGCGGCAATTCCGATTCTCATGTCCATGAAGAAACAGCCATAGAAGCGACAGATGAAATTTGGACCTGCTCCATGCATCCTCAAATCAGGCAGCCGGAAGCTGGAAGTTGCCCAATTTGTGGTATGGATCTGATCAAGGCTGAAAATGGGGATACTGCTTTAAAGGCGGATCAGATCAGGATGACTGAAAACGCGTTGCAACTGGCAGATATTCAAACTACCAAGGTAGGTATGGAAGATGGTGCGAACAATACCTTGGTCCTTTCTGGGAAGATCCAGGAAAATGAGGAGGCCAACACAGTCCAGGTGGCTTACTTTAATGGCCGAATTGAGAGATTGCAGGTAAATTTTACTGGGGAACAAATTCGAAAAGGACAATTGTTAGGTAGGATATATTCTCCGGAGCTAGTCTCTGCGCAGCAGGAGTTGCTAACTGCTGCCACGCTTAAAGAGAGTCAGCCCCAATTGTACAGTGCTGTACGTAACAAATTAAAATTATGGAAATTGTCGGATAATCAGATCCGAGAGATTGAATCTTCCGGGAAGGTAAGAGAGAATTTTCCGGTGTATTCTACAGTTAGCGGTGTTGTGACCGAAAAATTAGTAGCCGAAGGAGATTATATTAAACAAGGTCAGCCATTATTCCGTATTGCCAATCTTTCAACAGTATGGGCCATTTTTGATGCATATGAGAGTCAGATCTCATCCCTCAAACTTAGACAGAGCCTGGTCATTACTACACAGGCCATACCTGATAAAAAGATACAAGCCAGCATTTCCTTTATTGATCCGGTGTTGAATTCCAAAACTCGTACAGTGCGACTTCGTGCTACCTTAAATAATGTAAATAACCAATTTAAGCCGGGAATGTTCGTCCAAGGATTAGTAGCCATGTCCCAAGAGGAAGGTGCCAAAGCTTTGACTATTCCAGCTTCGGCAGTATTGTGGACAGGAAAGCGATCAGTGGTATATGTTAAGCCTCAGCCTGGTCAGCCCATATTTGAACTGAGAGAGATACAACTAGGACAGCATCTAGGCGATCAATATGAAGTATTGGAAGGCCTGACCCCAGGAGAGGAGATTGTTACCAATGGCACATTTACGGTTGATGCTGCTGCCCAATTACAGGGAAAGAAATCGATGATGAACCAGGAAGGCGGAAAAACAATGACCGGACATGAAGGTCATGGGAACATCGACCACGGTGATGTTCAGTCGGCGACACCTATATCAGATTCTAGAATGGCAAAAATAAAAGTACAATTCGGCCATATCCTCGATGCATATATTATGTTAACTGATGCTCTTGTGGCCTCCAATGCTAAAAAAGCATCTGCTCAGGCTAAGGCCCTTAGCTTACAGTTAGAGAAAATGGATGTATCAATTATCTCTGATCGTGAAATAATTGATCCCTGGAGCAAAATATATAAAGAACTGGTGCAATACACAGACGATATCCAAGGGACGGCGGATCTACTGACCCAAAGACAGCATTTTAAACCGCTTTCAAATCTTTTGATCTCAGGAGTTGAGCTGATTGGCACCGATAAGATATATTACAGCGTATACTGTCCCATGGCAGACAATAACAATGGTGCGTATTGGATCAGTTCCAAAGATGAGGTTCTGAATCCTTATTATGGTTCTTCTATGCTCAAATGTGGAGCTGTAAAAGAAAAATTTAACTAGGTCTAATACATCATTAAAAGGAACACTGAGTTGCCATGAAATCAGGGAAGATTTTTATACTTATTCTGCTAGCCACAATAAATTCTTGTGCTGCCCAGTCACAATTGATAGAAGCTGAAGAACAGACCGTTGTCACCGAAACCTTGAGATATTATCTCTATTTCCCAAAGGAATACGAAGAACAGCCAGATGCAACATTTCCTTTATTGCTTTTTCTTCATGGCGGTGGTGAGTCGGGTCAGGAATTAGAAGCGCTTAAATCGAATGGTCCGCCCAAGTTGCTGGCAGAAGGGAAGCAATTTCCATTTCTGGTATTGGCGCCACAGCATCCCCATCCTAAAAAGTGGTGGAATATCAGGGCAGTGATGGATCTTTTGAAAACAGTTATTGAGGAAAATAGGGTAGATCCACAAAGGATCTATCTGACCGGATTAAGTCGGGGCGGGAGTGCAGCCTGGGAAATGGTCGTGCAATACCCGGATACATTTGCTGCGATGATGGTCGTTTGCGGTATGACACCGGTACCTTATGCCCACTGGATCAATAAAGAAATGCCTATCTGGGTATTCCACGGAGCTCTGGATAAGGTGATCCCCATTGAGCATTCAGAAAAAATGGTAGCTAAGCTAAAGGATATGGGATATCCCGTTATCTTTACCCGCTATGAAGATGTGGCACACAATGCATGGGAGCGAGCGTACACCAATGACGAAGTGTACTCATGGTTTATGCAACAAAAGATTGAGAATGAAAAAGATTAGCTATATCCTATTTGGCTTATTTTTCCTCTCAGTTGGGCTTTGTCCAGTACAGGCTCAAGAAGTGCGATCGCAGAGAAATATTATATTCATTCTAACGGATGACCACCGCTACGACTATATGGGCTTTACGGGGAAAGTTCCCTGGCTGGAAACGCCAAATATGGATAAGCTGGCAGCCAAAGGTGCCTATTTACCCAATGCATTTGTAACAACTTCCCTCTGTTCCCCCAGTCGGGCTTCTATCTTAACGGGCATGTATTCACATGCACATACTATTGTAGACAACCAGGCTCCGGATCCGGGAAATCTGATGTATTTTCCAACCTATCTGCAGGCTGCAGGCTATCAAACGGGATTTTTTGGTAAATGGCATATGGGCGATCACAGCGATGAACCAAAACCTGGATTTGACCATTGGGAAAGTTTTAAAGGACAAGGGGTGTATTACAATCCCACACTTAATATTAATGGCGAGCGCGTAGCGTATAAGGACTCTACTTATATAACAGATCTTTTGACAGAACACGCCAGAGATTGGCTATCTGAGCGCGATAAGGACAAACCTTTCTTTCTTTACCTGTCACATAAAGCCGTACATGCAGCATTTAAACCTGCAAAAAGGCACGAGGGCAGATATGCAGGAAAAAAGATCGAGCTGCCTGCTACCTATTCCCAAACCAAGACAGGAGAATACCGGAACCTTAAATGGCCTCAGTGGGTTGCTGATCAGCGTGTGAGCTGGCATGGGGTAGATTATATGTATCATGGTAATGGCGATCTGCATGAATTAGTACAGGATTATTGTGAAACCCTTCTAGGAGTCGATGAAAGCGTCGGGTCAATAATGTCATTTTTGGAAGATAACAACCTGGACGAATCTACTTTGGTAATTTATATGGGAGATAATGGGTTTAGCTGGGGAGAGCACGGTTTGATAGATAAAAGACATTTCTATGAAGAGTCTGTAAAAGTACCTTTGCTGGTACACTGTCCGGAATTATTTGACGGAGGTATTCAACCCACAGAAATGGTACAGAATATTGATATAGCGCCCACTATTCTGGATCAGGCCGGGATACCTAAACCCGACCAAATGCCCGGGGTCTCCTTTGTGCCGGTCTTACAACGCCGGAATTTGGAAAAAGCCAGGGATAGAATATTTTACGAATATTATTGGGAATATGATTTCCCCATGACACCAACTGTATTTGGAGTTCGGACCGATCAATATAAATTCATCAAGTACCAGGGCATATGGGACCGCAATGAGTTATATGATATTAAAAAGGATCCTGAGGAAATGTACAATTTAATCGGGAAGCCTGATAAGCAGGAAACGGCCAAGGCCTTAACAGAAGCATTATACGATTGGTTGGAAAAAACTAAGGGGATGCAA